>CALMBJ010000180.1 GCA_937860175.1 uncultured Actinomycetes bacterium | reverse complement strand
TGTCTCGTGGGCTCGGAGATGTGTATAAGAGACAGCTTATCACCCGGCGTTAAACCAATAACTGTTGCCACACCATCGACATGGCCCTGCACCATATGTCCACCCATGCGGGTATTTAACAGCGCTGCTAACTCCAGGTTTACTGGGCTGCCCACTGCCAGTTGTGACAGTGATGTAACCGCCAAGGTTTGAACCATTACATCTGCGGTAAAGGCATCGCCTGCAATAGATGTAGCGGTTAAGCAGACGCCATTGACCGCAACTGAATCACCTAATGCGATCTGTGAAATCAAGGCAGGTGCGGAAACGGTAAAGACCGCCGAGCTTTCGCTCTTTTCAATAGCGGTGATGCGGCCTAGCTCTGCAACGAGTCCTGTAAACATCACTGACCATTCCTGATGCGATAGACCGACTTAACATCGCCATCAAAAACCTGTGTACCCAGGTGATCCATGCGCATCTGATCGGTAATGGTTGTTGGGTAATCAAAGGCGAAGAAGTGCTTGCCGGTGCCGAGTAAGGAAGGTGCCTGGTAGATGATTAACTCATCAAGCAGGCAACCATCCAACATCGCGCTGCCAAGGGTTGGCCCTGCTTCAACAAAGACATGGTTAACGCCGAGTTCATTGAGCTTTTCAACCAGCAGATCAAGATCTTTAGATTTAACGAGAATCGTTTGGGCGGCATCATCAAAAACTTGAGCGTTCTTTGGCAGCTCTTGCTCACCGCAAACAATACGGATCGGGTTACTTCTGTATCCAGGAAAATCTCCACGTGGAACTAGGTGTGGGTTATCTGCGATAACGGTGTTTGTGCCGACCAAGATTGCATCTGCTTGGCGACGCAGTAGCTGCACATCTGCCCGTGATGCCTCATTGGTAATCCACTTTGATGTTCCATCCGCCGCAGCTACCTTGCCATCAAGGGTTGCTGCAACCTTCCAGGTGAAGAAGGGACGGTTCTTTCGAATCTTCATGAGCCAGGCACGGTTTGAAAAAGCCGCCTCATCCTTTAAGACACCTTCGATAACTGTGATGCCAGCTGCGCGCAGAGCCGCCGATCCCCCAGCTGCTTTTTCATTGGGATCGGTTACCGCAAAGACAACTGTTGTAATACCTGCATCAATAATCGCTTGAACACATGGACCGGTAACACCTGTGTGATTACAAGGTTCAAGGGTTACAACCATTGTTGAACCTTTAGCTTTGCTGCCAGCTGCTTTAATGGCAACAACTTCAGCGTGATCGCTAGATTTGCTTCGATCATGGAAACCTTCGGCGATCATCGCTCCGGTGCTATCAACTATCACAGCGCCAACAATTGGATTGGGCGCGGTCTTACCTAAACCTTTTTCGGCAAGGGCGATGGCACGTTGCATTGCAACTGTGTAATCCATGTGAGCCCCTAACTCTAGATACGAGTTCTCGGGGTGGGTGCACAACAATTTCCAAAAATGGAAAATGCACATTAAGGGTAGGCATGCGCCGACCCTTTGTTGGTTTCTCTCATCCGGACTTTAACCGTCGGTCTCAGAGTTTCACTGAGTCAACCGATACCTGGCGGGTATCGGGTCGCGGACTTTAACCGCCGGTTCGAAATTACATCGACCCCGAAAACAACGTCGTAATTCTAGCCCCTTATCTGACCTGTGCAGAACAGTAAAAAACCCCGCCAATCGCAATGATTGACGGGGTTTTTAACGGGGTTGGTTAAACCGGGTTAATACTTTTTAGCTGCAACCAGATGTGTTTCCACAACCTTCGCATACAAAGCATGCTCCTGACATTCTCATCTTTACTCCACATGTCATACATAGTGGTGCATCAGATTTGATTCCCATTGATTCAAGTAGATCAGATGATGAACCGATTGTTTGTGCAGCTGGTGCCGCCTCAATCTTTACATCTGCGACCTTACTTGGAGCAGCTACAGGAGCCGCCGCAGCAACCGGAGCCGCTGGTGCTTTTGGGGTATCAGCCGCCGCTACAGGTGCGTACTCGCCACCATTGTCTAGCGCTGCTGCACGCTCTGCTGCTGTGTAGAGACCCATCGCTGAACGTTGTTCAAATGGTAGGTAATCAAGTGCAAGGCGACGGAAGATGTAATCCATCATGGACTGTGCCATGCGAATATCCTGATCATCTGTCATACCTGCTGGCTCGAAGCGCAAGTTTGTGAACTTCTCTACAAATGTCTCTAGTGGAACTCCGTACTGAAGTCCGATAGATACTGCGATTGAGAAGGCATCCATTACACCTGCAAGGGTTGAACCCTGCTTGCCTAGCTTCAAGAACACTTCACCAAGTGCGCCATCTGCGTATGCACCAGCGGTCATGTAACCCTCTGCGCCACCAACTGAGAATGATGTTGTTGTTGCAGGACGTGCCTTTGGAAGACGCTTACGAACTGGAGTTGCTGCAACTTCTTCAACAACTACATCCTTCTTCTTCGCCTTTCCATCAGACAAAGGCTGACCAACCTTGCAGTTGTCACGGTAAACCGCGAGCGCCTTAAGTCCTAGCTTCCATCCCTGGAAGTACACATCTTCAACCTCTTCAACAGTTGCATCCTCTGGGAGGTTAACTGTCTTTGAGATCGCACCTGAAAGGAATGGCTGGCATGCAGCCATCATGCGTACGTGACCCATTGGAGCGATTGAACGTGCACCTAGCGCACAGTCAAATACGTCGTAGTGCTCAAGCTTGAGGCCTGGTGCATCGATAACGTGACCATTTGCTGCGATGAATTCGACGATCGCTTCGATTGTCTCCTGTGCGTATCCAAGCTTTGTTAGCGCTGCTGGGACTGTCTGGTTAACGATCTGCATAGATCCGCCACCGACAAGCTTCTTGAACTTAACCAATGAGAAGTCAGGCTCGATACCAGTTGTATCGCAATCCATCATCAAACCGATTGTTCCTGTTGGAGCTAGAACTGAGATCTGCGCGTTGCGCCATCCATTCTTATCTCCTGTTGCAAGACATGCATCCCACGCCTTGTTCGCCTCTGTCCATACATCGCGGTCAAGAGTTGTCTCTGACTTTGCAGCCGATGATGCAGATGCATGCTTGCGCATTACACGTGCATGTGGCTTAGCGTTTTGTGCAAAGCCTGCATATGGTCCGACGATTCCAGCAAGCTCTGCTGAACGCTTGTAGGTGATACCTGACATCAGTGATGTGATCGCACCAGCTAGAGCACGTCCACCTTCGGAATCGTATGCAAGACCTGATGCCATAAGTAGCGCGCCAAGGTTTGCGTATCCGATACCGAGCTGACGGTAAGCCTTTGTTGTGTCACCGATCGCCTCAGTTGGGAAATCAGCGAAGCAGATTGAGATATCCATCGCTGTGATGATCAGCTCTGCTGCCTTACCAAATGACTTAGCATCAAATGAACCATCGGCCTTGAGGAACTTCATCAAGTTAAGTGAAGCCAAGTTACATGATGAGTTATCTAGTGACATGTACTCAGAGCAAGGGTTTGACGCATTGATGCGACCTGTCTCTGGGTTTGTGTGCCAATCATTGATTGTGTCGTCGTACTGAATTCCTGGATCAGCACATGCCCATGCAGCTTCTGCCATCTTTGTAAATAGCTTGCGTGCATCAACTGTTTCGATAACTTCGCCGGTTGAGCGAGCTGTTAAACCAAACTGCTCTCCCTTTTCAACTGCGCGCATGAAATCATCTGATACGCGAACTGAGTTGTTTGCGTTCTGGTACTGAACAGAGATGATGTCTTTTCCACCTAGGTCCATGTCGAAGCCAGCATCGCGTAGTGCGCGAATCTTGTCCTCTTCCTTAACCTTGGTCTCAATAAACTCTTCGATATCTGGGTGTGAAACATCAAGAACAACCATCTTTGCAGCGCGACGGGTTGCGCCTCCTGATTTGATTGTTCCTGCTGATGCATCTGCACCGCGCATAAATGAAACTGGGCCTGAAGCTGTTCCACCGGACTTGAGAAGCTCCTTTGATGAACGGATGCGTGACAAGTTAAGTCCTGCTCCTGATCCACCCTTGAAGATCATTCCCTCTTCGCGGTACCAGTTAAGAATGCTGTCCATAGTGTCATCAACTGACAGGATGAAACATGCTGAAACCTGCTGTGGCTCTTGTGTTCCAACGTTGAACCACACTGGTGAGTTAAATGAAAAGATCTGGTGCAAGAGCATGTGTGTTAGCTCGTGCTCGAAAACCAAAGCATCCTTATCTGTTGCAAAGTAGCCGTGCTCTTTTCCAGCCTTTGTGTATGTCAACACAACGCGATCGATTACCTGCTTCAAAGACCATTCGCGGTTTTCGGCACCAACTGCACCACGGAAGTACTTTGTTGTAACGATTGTTGAAGCATTCACAGACCATGTGTCTGGGTACTCAACACCACGTTGTTCGAAAACAGTCTCACCCGTTCTCCAGTTCTGCTGCACCACATCGCGGCGCTCCCACTTCACTTCATCGTATGGGTGCACACCTTCATTTGTGTAGATGCGTTCGATCGTCAAGCCCTTACCCTTAAGAGTGTTGTGGGCCTTGATTTTCGCTGGTCGGTTGATGACCGTCTCTGACATATTTATTTCCCCGTCTTCTAGTTAGTTCTTAATTTTTTGAGGTGCCGAATTACTTTGTTCTGTGTTACTTGTGGTGCGTGGAGTTTCTGAAGCAATTGGGGAATTGCTTGAAGGTAGAGCGCGGAGAAGAGCGATCTCACCTTCGAAATCTTCAAGGGAGGCAAAGTTACGGTACACAGAGGCATAACGTAAGTAGGCCACCTCATCGAGCTCTCGGAGTGGCGCAAGGATTGCCATGCCCACCTCTTGAGCCTCGATCTCTGCCTGACCTGTGCGGCGAAGGGACTCTTCTACGCGCTGGGCAAGCAAAACTAAATCATCCTCATTAACAGGACGTCCCTGGCAGGCTTTACGAACACCAACCAAGACCTTCTCGCGGCTGAAAGGCTCTGTTGCCCCGCTGCGCTTAATAATGTTGAGGAGTGAGAGCTCCTGGGTTGAGAATCGCTGGCCGCACTGGGGGCACTCGCGACGACGGCGGATTGCTGCGCCATCTTCAACTGGACGGGAGTCCACAACGCGGGAATCTTCATTGCGACAGAATGGGCAATTCATCTCGGCGTGTCCTCCAATCAATGCTCGATATTTAACATTTCGGGTGTAAAGGGCTTTTTAGAGCGGATTGGGAAACTTACCCTAAAACCACAACTAATGGAAGTTTTTACCGCTTTGACCCCTACATCTTGTGTTAACTATAAAGCATTTCTTGAGACTCTGCCTGTTGAAACTGAGAGTTGGCTCAGTAGAGCGTGTCGCGCCTAGAGGTTGGGTACGCGCAGCTTCTGTCCAGCCTGAAGGTCATACCCCTTGAGGTTGTTGACCTCGCGGATCTCATTAACCAGCCCCTGCACATCCCCCGCTGCATAAGCCGCTGCCACAGACCACAGGGTTTCACCTGGAGCCACAACTACAACTGAGTATGTAGGCGCTGTGCTGGCTACTGGGGCCTTTTGGTTGGCACCTGAGGTGGCTGCAAACCCTGCAACCATGACAACTGATAGCGAGAGAACAACGATGGTGCGCGCAAGGCGGCCACGGCGCGACAACTTAATTGTCTGACGACCGGACGGATTGGCTGCTGTACTGCCCAAAAAGCCTTGATTTACAATGCTTTTTCCACTTGTTGAGTTACCAAATGAGTTGATAGTTAGTGCGCTCATCGTTATTTCCTGCTTTCACTTTTACCGCTGTCTTACCTTGGGGAAGGTGTTCGAACAACTGTTCGAATAAGGCAATTAAACACCCCACCACTGACAAATGCAAGATTTTTTCGAACAGGTGTTTGAATTTTTTCCCAAGCTATGTCATCCTTTACCCATGGCTAAGAAAAAAGATGCGCAAGTAACTGAACTTCCCGATGGCCCAGCGGGCGAGCACGGCTTAACCGCCCGTCAGCTCAAGATCCTTGGCGCGATCAAGGATGCCCTTGAAACCAATGGCTATCCCCCTTCAATGCGTGAGATCGGTGTCGTTGCCGGCCTGACCTCTCCAGCCTCGGTTAAGTACCAGCTAGAAGCCCTCGAAAAGAAGGGCTTTATCCGCCGCGACCCAACCCGTGGTCGCGCACTAGAGGTTTTGATGCCAGATGAGAAGAGCGCGGAGAACTCAACCCCAGTTGATGCCACCCGCTACATCCCGCTCGTTGGCCGAATCGCAGCAGGTGGGCCAATCACCGCTGAACAATCAGTTGAAGAGACCTTCCCGCTGCCAGAGTCCCTTGTCGGAAGCGGCGAGTTGTTTATGCTCAAGGTCGTTGGTGAATCGATGATTAACGCAGCTATCTGCGATGGCGATTACGTCGTTATTCGCGCTCAAAAGGATTGCAATAACGGTGAAATCGTTGCCGCGATGATCGATGGCGAGGCAACTGTTAAGACCTTCTCCCGTAAAAATGGGCATATTTGGCTGCTTCCAGCTAATGATGATTTTGCACCTATCGATGGTGACAACTGCGAGATCCTTGGAAAGGTCACCGCGGTCCTTCGCTCAGTTCGCTAATGTGATGAATTACGCAACACTAATGTTGCGTAATTGAAGAAGGTGCCCTAGAGTCTTTCGGTAGAGATAACTAGCCGAGAGAAGATGCCCTTGCTCAAGAGATCCGCCCTTATTGCAGCCGTTTTTGCCCTTTTTGCGACCCTG
>CALMBJ010000179.1 GCA_937860175.1 uncultured Actinomycetes bacterium | reverse complement strand
GATTTCTGCCTGTCTCGTGGGCTCGGAGATGTGTATAAGAGACAGACTCAAAGCTAGGCTGGCAAGAGTTCACCGACTCAGTGGCCAAAACCTTGGGGCAGCGGGATGTTGTAGCGGTTTTGTGGGGTCAATCAGCGCTAGAGCTCAAGCCATACTTTGCTGACAATTGTGTGATTTCATCGGTACACCCAAGTCCATTATCGGCATACCGCGGATTTTTTGGCTCTAAACCTTTCTCTCAGGTAAACCAAAAATTAACTCAAAAAGGAGTGCAGGAAATTCTTTGGTAAGCAAAAGGCCCCCGGTTTCCCAGGGGCCTTTTGCTTCGTTAAAGGTACTTATCCAACCCAAGAGTTGATTGGTGATGATAAGAAGTAGATCATGAACAAGCCCGCAACGAAGTACATCAAAGGATGAACCTCTTTGCCGCGACCCTGCACCACGCGAATTACCACGTGTGTAATAAATCCTGCACCGATTCCCACTGAAATGTTGTAGGTAAAAGGCATCAAGATGATTGTAAGGAAGGCTGGAACGCCAATTCCCATGTCATCCCAGTCGATATTTTTGATCTGAGACATCATCAGGAATCCAACGATAATCAAAGCAGGGGTTGCAGCCTCGTAAGGAATGATGGCAACAAGTGGTGCTAAGAATGTTGTAAGTAGGAATGCGATTCCAGTAACAATTGAAGCAAGGCCAGTGCGAGCACCTTCTCCAACGCCTGAGGCTGATTCGATATAGCTAGTGTTTGAAGAGATACCCGCGGCACCACCTGCAGCTGCTGCGACAGAGTCAACCAAGAGAATCTTCTGGATGTTATCTACATTGCCATCCTTATCAGCCAAACCTGATTCATGACCGATAGCTGTAACTGTTCCGACAGTATCGAAGAAATCAGAAAGTAATAGTGTGAAGAGCAACAGGATCGCAGCAATCAGCGAAACATTATCAACACTAAAAGCGCCGAAAAGATCAAACTGACCAGTGAAATCAAACTCTGGAACAGCTACAACCTCTTTAGGAACAGCTGGAACACCTAGTTGCCATCCGCCAGCAACGATTGTTGGAGGATTGCCAGGTGTGAAGTTAGGAGCGATGTTGAAGGCGTTCTGAATCACAATAGCTAAGGTCGTAGCTGCAGCGATACCGATGAGGATTGCACCCTTAACCTTGCGAACCATAAGTGCAAGAATTAAAAGAGTTCCGAAAACAAAAACAACTGTTGGCCAGCCAACGAGTTTTCCATCTACTCCAAGACCTACAGGAACTGGTCCATTAGCGGTACGTCGCACAAAGCCAGCATCAACAAGACCGATCAAAGCGATGAAGAGACCGATACCAACAGAGATTGCGATCTTGATCTGTGGTGGAACCGCCTTGAAAACCGCTACGCGGAATCCGGTTAGTACCAATACCAAGATGATAAGACCCTCTAGAACCACAAGGCCCATTGCAGCGGCCCATGACATCTGTGATGCGATACCAACTGCAACAAAGGTGTTGAGTCCAAGACCTGTAGCAAGAGCTAATGGATAGTTGGCGATCGATCCCATAAGGATTGTCAGCACACCAGCAACAAGTGCTGTAGTTGCAGCGACCATTGCAGGAGCAGGTTGTGCTCCACCAAATAGATATTCTCCATTTGCATCTGGCGTGTAAGCCAGAATGATTGGGTTTAGCGCCACGATGTAGGCCATCGTAAAGAAGGTAACGAGTCCGCCTCGTACCTCCTGGGCTACCGTTGAGCCCCGCTCTGAGATTTTGAAGTATGAATCCAGCATGAAGTAAAGCCCTTCTAATTTTGTTAACGGGGGTGTTTGCGACCCCGTGTGCGATAGGGCGCACAACCCTTGGGAAGAGTTAAATCCTATGTGTTACTTGGAAGTAACTCGAGAAACGACTCCCAGGCTAATTGCGATTGATTGACCGATTAAGAGCGCAAAGAGCAGCGTTCCTAACCCCACCGTGCCTCCAAGGAGCCATCCAAGGAGCAAGACCGAGCCCTCAATAGCTAATCTGACCCGTCCAATTCTGATTCCAGAGGCTTTATGAAGAGAGGTCATCAAGCCATCGCGAGGTCCGGGGCCTAAGCCGCAGGTGATGTACAGGGCTGATCCAAATCCCACCATCGATATTCCAAGTAAGCAACACGCAACCGCTACGAAAAAGTTGTCCTGTGTCGGAAATATGGAAACGCCAATCTGAATAGCGATCGCGATTATCGTGATGTTAGAGAGAGTTCCAAAACCAGGTTTTTCTTTCAAAGGGATCCATAACAGTAAAACCAAGGTGCTAATCGCAAAGGTTGACCAACCCATCGTAATATCGAGTTTGCCGGATACTCCTTGTGCCAATACCGACCACGGTGCATTTCCAATAGTGCTTTGAATCAGCAGCGCATCGCCAAGCCCAAAGATGAATAGCCCGAAGAAGAGAACCGAGACTCGAGGCAGAGATAGATCCCATCTAGAGTTCGCCGTCCATGGTGTTTGTGGAACTGTCTTGTGCGGGCGTAAGAACTCTAAAAATGGATTAGACATTCTCAGAGTATACTCAGCAAATGTTTCCAGGTGCTGGCACAACCATAAACATCATCACAATTATCGCTGGAGCATCTCTTGGTGTTCTAGTAGGTAACCGAATGCCGCAAAGAACCCGAACTTTGTTAACCGATGTTTTGGGACTTGTGACATTACTGGGCGCTGCATCAGCATTAATTCCATTGTGGTCAGATCGCTATATCCAAGCGCTGCCACAAGGATGGACCCTATTAGTTGTATTGGGATCATTGCTGATAGGTGGATTAATTGGTTCTGCACTTAAACTTGAGAACAAACTTGATTCATTGGGTGAAAAGCTTCGAATTCGCTTTAAGGCATCGAGTGATTCAACCTTTGTTGAAGGCTTTGTGGCGGCCTCGCTTTTATTTGCAATAGGTCCGCTGGCAATTCTCGGAAGTATTAGTGATGGCATGGGAACAGGTATCGATCAGTTAATTCTAAAAAGTACACTCGACTTCTTTGCCGCTATGGCTTTTGCAACTTCTTTGGGATGGGGTGTTGCTGTTTCAGCTCTTCCGGTGGGAATTTACCAAGGCGTTTGGACGGTTATCGGTTTTGGCCTTGGCGAGATCTTGGATGGTTACCAGATCGATGCAATGACCGTTGTTGGCGGCATTATGCTGATTTGCATTGCTCTCAAACTGCTCAATATCAAGAGTGTTGCCGTTGGCAACCTTTTACCGGCTTTAGCGATAGCCCCTATTTTTGCGTTGGTAGTTCATAGCATTTAAAAGGTTGTAGCATCGATGACAAATCGATACTTCACATCACTGGCGACAGTTCTCTTGTAAGCCTCGTTGATGTAATCAGCTTTAATTACTTCAACATCACTCACGATCTGGTGCTCAGCGCAGAAATCAAGCATCTCCTGCATTTCAGGGATACCACCGATCATGGAACCAGACAAAGATCTGCGTCCATTCAGCAGTGTTCCGGCGTGAACCGCATATGGCTTTCCCGGAAGCCCTATAACTACCAGCGTTCCATCGAGCTTGAGAAGGTTAAGGTATTGGTTGATATCGAGCTCTGCGCTTACAGTGTTAAGAATCAAGTCGAAGCTCTTTAGCAAAGGAGTTAGGTTCTCCGGATCCTTTGTGCTCACAAAGTGATGTGCACCCATGGCGATTGCATCATCACGCTTACCAGGGGAGTGCGAAAGAACAGTTACATCTGCACCCATTGCGGCGGCAAACTTAACGCCCATATGACCCAAGCCGCCCAAGCCCATAACGGCAACCTTCACGCCTGGCCCAACCTTCCAATGCTTTATTGGAGAGTACAAGGTGATTCCTGCACACAAGAGTGGAGCGACACCATCCATGGGTAGGTTGTTTGGAATATGCACCGCGTAATCCTCATTGATTACAAAGTTGTTTGAGTATCCACCCATCGCAACAGTGGTTCCATCACGCTCAAGACCGTTGTAGGTACCTGTCATTCCTTCAACACAGTACTGTTGAAGACCTTTCAGGCAACTAGAAC
>CALMBJ010000178.1 GCA_937860175.1 uncultured Actinomycetes bacterium | reverse complement strand
CTTCGCTCTTACTCGGTTAGGCAACGTCGCTTCGGTTCGTAAATCGGTACCGAGATTTAATCGATACCAAGATTTAACTTTTCAATCTCGCGTGTCTGCGCAGTTTTCATCGCCGATAGTTCTACCTTTTTACTTATCCGAAGAGGTTCCGGCGACAACAATTAAATCTAGGAGCGTTCATTGGCTGCTAAGGGTCAAAAAGCTAAGAAAACCTTTGTTTTAGATACCAGCGTTTTGCTCGCAGACCCCGGGGCGCTCTATAAGTTTGCCGAACATGAAGTCATCATCCCGATCGCAGTCATCGGAGAGCTAGAAACCAAGCGTGATCACCCTGAATTGGGCTACTTTGCCCGCGCCGCCCTTCGCGCCCTTGATGATCTACGGGTAAGCCATGGCCGCCTCGATAAAGCGCTAACAATTACTCCAGAAGGTGGAACCCTCTCGGTCGAACTCAACCACACCGATCTTTCAACTTTGCCCCATGGCTTCCTTCGCGATGGAACCAATGATTCAAGAATCCTTGCTATCTCTAAAAACCTGATGTCAGATGGAAAGGATGTAGTTCTTGTAACCAAGGATCTACCTCTTCGAGTTAAGGCCTCATCAGTTGGAGTTGAAGCCCAGGAGTATTTGGCAGAGCTCGTCTCCAATAGTGGCTGGACCGGAATTGAGGATCTTGATGTCTCCTCATCCCTGATCGATGATCTCTACTCTGGAGATTTTGCAGATCATGAAGCCGCCCACCAACTGCCGGTTCACACCGGGGTAGTGCTGCACTCTGAAAAGGGATCAGCCCTTGCCCGAGTCACCGCAGATAAACAGTTGAAGTTGGTCCGCGGAGATCGCCAAGCCTTTGGACTTCATGGTCGAAGCGCTGAACAGAGAATCGCCCTCGATCTTCTGCTTGATGAGAACATCGGAATCGTCTCACTGGGCGGCCGTGCCGGAACTGGTAAATCCGCCCTTGCTTTATGCGCCGGATTAGAAGCGGTGATGGAGAAACGTCTTCACAAAAAGGTAGTGATCTTCCGCCCGCTCTACCCAGTTGGCGGACAGGAGCTGGGATACCTACCTGGCTCTGAAGGGGAGAAGATGTCCCCTTGGGCCCAAGCGGTTTTTGACACCTTGGGCGCACTAGTGAGCCAGCCGGTGATCGACGAGATCATCGACCGCGGACTCATAGAGGTCCTGCCGCTGACCCATATCCGTGGTCGCTCACTTCACGACTCCTTTGTCATCGTCGATGAGGCGCAATCTTTGGAGCGGGGGGTCCTGCTGACGGTGCTGTCCAGAATTGGAACCGCCTCCCGGGTTGTCCTGACCCATGACATCGCCCAACGAGACAACCTTCGGGTCGGTCGCCATGATGGTGTGGTCGCGGTGGTTGAAACCTTGAAGGGCCATCCACTCTTCGCCCATGTCACCTTGACCCGAAGCGAGCGCTCGCCGATCGCAGCTCTAGTTACCGAGATGTTGGAAGGCCCCGTCGGAAATTAGCTGGTAGCGACATGGCGTTTTTAGGGCCGGAATCTATCTCACAGTCACATTTCGGACATATTGGACATTCCCCTTTCTGACCTGCGGTTTTACCTATCCACAACTTTCTAATTTTCTGAGAATTTCCGACTCCCGCTCACTTTGATTTGCCCATGAGCCCCATCTACCGCACCATAAAGGCATTCCCCATGGTTAATGAAGCCTCATTTGAGGCTGATTGGCCATGGCAAGAAACCGTGGGTGAGTACCTGCGGGTGATCAGATGAGGAAGGGAGCACCACAGTGAAGCCTGTTCTAAAGACAGCAAAGTCGATTTCGATCCTTGGCATCTCCTCCTCCCTACTTTTGCTCGCGACCCTGCTCCCATCGGCCAACGCCCTTGAGAGCTCAGTGGTCTCAACGGTCGAGGTCGAGTCACCAAAGACCGCCTCAATCGTTGAAGCGGAATCGGTCGCAGCTTTGTTTAATGATGAAGATCTTTCAGCGACGGCATCGGGTGCGATCTTCTCGACCCAGCTCGCCCTGGTCTCTGCCGTTAGCCGCCAGGTCGAGTTAGCCAGAACCCCGATGGGTGCCAAGCGGGTTGCCAAGAGCATTTTGTTTGATGAGTACGGCTTTCCTGAAAAAGAGTACAAATGCTTGAACCAGTTGTGGACCAAGGAAAGCAATTGGAACTACAAATCACGTAACAAGAGATCTGGGGCGCATGGAATTCCACAAGCCCTTCCAGCGAGCAAGATGAATGTGGTTTCAACGGATTGGCGCACCAACCCGGTAACTCAGATCCGTTGGGGACTTCGCTACATCAGCATTCGCTATGAGACACCTTGCAAGGCGTGGGCAAAGAGCAAGCGCAGCAACTGGTACTAAGTCAGCCGCTCTGAGTTTTTCAAACCCTCGCAACAAACACCGATTTAAGCTTGTGGCTTCTTTCCAATACTCATCGGCTTACTAGTCTCCGCAAAGAAATCATTGCCCTTGTCATCGACAACGATGAAGGCTGGGAAATCCACAACATCGATCTTCCAGACCGCTTCCATTCCTAGCTCTTCAAAATCCAGAACCTCAACCTTTGTAATGCAATCTAGAGCTAGGCGAGCTGCCGGTCCTCCAATTGAGCCAAGGTAAAAACCACCATGTGAATTACATGCATCGGTGACAGCCTTTGAACGGTTGCCCTTTGCCAACATCACCATTGATCCACCCTGTGATTGGAAGTAATCAACATAGGAATCCATACGGCCTGCAGTTGTTGGTCCAAAGGATCCTGATGCATACCCTTCAGGGGTTTTGGCAGGACCTGCGTAATAAACAGCGTACTTCTTCATGTATTCAGGCATCGGCTTGCCCTCATCCATCGCAGCCTTGATCTTGGCATGAGCAAGATCGCGAGCAACAACCAAGGTTCCGGTTAAGGAAAGTCTGGTCTTTACTGGGTGCTTTGAAAGCTCAGCTAAAACATCTGACATTGGCTGATTTAAATCAATTGCCACAACATCATCGTTGAGATGCTCATCAGTTGTCTCTGGCAGGAAATGTGCCGGATCGCGCTCGAGCGCTTCCAGGAAAACACCATCCTTGGTGATCTTGGCCTTTGCCTGACGATCTGCAGAACATGAAACCGCGATTGCAATTGGCAGCGATGCACCATGTCGAGGCAGGCGAACAACACGAACATCGTGGCAGAAGTACTTGCCACCAAACTGCGCTCCAATTCCTAAGGTGCGGGTTAGCTCTAGAACCTTTTGCTCTAGTTCAATATCGCGGAATCCATGGCCAGTTGCCGCATCCCCTGATGTTGGCAGTGAATCTAGGTACTTGGTACTTGCAAGCTTTGCTGTCTTTACTGTGTGCTCCGCACTTGTTCCACCGATGACGATTGCAAGGTGGTAGGGAGGACAAGCTGCCGTTCCAATTGAACGAAGCTTTTCATCCAACCAGTTCATAAATGAGGTTGGGTTTAGGACAGCCTTGGTCTCTTGGTATAAAAATGATTTGTTTGCACTGCCGCCACCCTTTGCGATGTACAACAGGTTGTACTCATCCTGGTGATCGCTATCGGCGTAGATTTCAATCTGGGCAGGCAGGTTGTTGCCGGTGTTCTTTTCCTCCCAGGTTGTTACTGGGGCCATCTGTGAGTAGCGAAGGTTCAAGGTTGTGTAGGCATCGTAAATACCTTGTGAAATCGCGACCTCATCCTTGCCGGTTGTTAAAACATACTGGCCCTTTTTGCCCATAACTAAAGCGGTTCCGGTGTCCTGGCACATCGGCAGAACTCCACCAGCTGCAATATTGGCATTTTTTAAAAGGTCGATCGCAACAAAGCGATCATTAGGTGAGGCCTCTGGATCTTTAACAATATTTGTTAACTGCTGTAAATGCTCTGAACGAAGGTAATGGTTGATGTCATGAATCGCCTCAGATGTCAGCTTTTCAAGAGCAGATGGTTCAACCTGCAAAAACTCTTTATCGCCAAGCTTTACAACTGAAACACCCTCTTTACTGACAAGACGGTACTTGGTCTTATCCTCACCAAGAGGCAGAAGCT
>CALMBJ010000177.1 GCA_937860175.1 uncultured Actinomycetes bacterium | reverse complement strand
AGACTTCACCGCAGACCCAGATGCTCATTGCAGCTCACCTTTGCGCGCCAAAAACTCAGTCAAGACATCAACACCTAACAAGTGATCCTGCACCTGTGGCAAACCGCTGATCAACAAAATTCCAACACAACCCATGCCCTTAACATTTAATGGCAACCCGCCACCATGAATCGCATGTGTCTCTTCAGGCAAACCTTTAGCCGCATACCAATCAATGCCTTGTTCCTCTGCCAAAACTCTTTCATACATAGTTGAATTACCGGTTGCTAAAACAACTCGAGCTTTGCGTGCAATCCAAGAATCATTTTCAGGCGTTGATCCAGGCAGCGATGCGTGAAAAACAATCCACTCCTTCAAACGCACCTCAACTGCGATTCCTAACCCGCGTTGAAAACCAAAATCCATCGCGATCTCGCCGATTTCAATCGCATCTTTGTGCGATAGCGATTCAAGTTCCAGAGTCCGCGCCTCTAGCGCTAACCCCTCACTTGAAAATCCACCGGTTGTAGTCGCCATGTGCTCAATTGTGCCTTAATCTGAAGCCATGATCACTATCCCAGAATCCGACCTTGTCGTTCATGAACTCTGCCTAGGCAGCAATATCTTCGGCGGCAACGCTACTGAAGCTGAATCCCACCTAGTTATGGATGCCTATCGCAGCCACGGTGGAAACTTCATCGACACCGCAGATATGTATAACCAGTGGGTTGAAGGCCATGTCGGCGGAGAGTCTGAAACAGTGATCGGCAATTGGATGAAATCTCGCGGAAACCGCGCAGATATGGTGATCGCAACCAAGGTTGCCAAGATGGATCGCCGCCCAGGGTTGTCAGCAAAGAACATCTTTGCCGCATGCGAAGAGTCATTGAACCGTTTGCAAAGTGATTACATCGATTTGTATTACAGCCACGAAGATGACGCATCGGTTTCACTTGAAGAAACCCTTGGCGCATACGCACAGTTAATCGCTGAAGGAAAGGTGCGCTACATCGCAGCCAGTAACTTCACACCTGCTCGCCTGCGCGAATCAATTTCATACAGCCAGGAGAACAACATCCCCGCTTACATCGCGGTGCAAGATCTATACAACCTGGTAGATCGCAAAACTT
>CALMBJ010000176.1 GCA_937860175.1 uncultured Actinomycetes bacterium | reverse complement strand
CTTCATTAACTGCTTAACGGTTGCAGTTGGGTTCTCAATTAAAAACTTAGTCGCAGCGATAACTTCGCTAATGTTGTGAGGCGCCATGTTTGTTGCCATACCCACTGCGATTCCAGAGCCACCATTTACAAGAAGGTTTGGATATGCAGCTGGTAGAACAATTGGCTCAGATAACTGACCATCATAATTTGGGCCAAAATCAACGGTGTCTTCATCTGCTTCTGCAACCATAGACATCGCAGCTGGAGCCAAACGTGCCTCGGTGTAACGCATCGCCGCAGGACCAGCATCTAAGGAACCGAAGTTTCCGTGACCATCAATTAGTGGCAAGCCCATCGAAAAGCTTTGCGCCATACGAACTAATGCATCGTAAATCGCGCCATCTCCGTGTGGGTGCAACTTACCCATTACTTCACCAACTACACGTGCACTCTTTACATGGCCGCGCTCTGGACGCAGACCCATATCTGCCATCTGATGAAGGATGCGACGGTGAACCGGCTTTAATCCATCACGTGCATCAGGTAGCGCACGTGAGTAAATTACTGAGTACGCATACTCAAGAAAAGATTCTGAAACCTCTTTGGAAACATCGATATCAACGATCTTTCCTGGGTACTCGCCGGGCTTTGGTCCAGCAGGTTTCTTACCCTTAGCCGCAGATTTCGCGGGAGTCTTCGCAGTTGCCATTGGGGCATTCTGCCAAGAGTCAGCCTTAATTTAGGGGAGGGCGCGCCCCAACTGATGAAACACACTTTGCAGCCAATGCAGCTCCGGCGGAAAGTGCTTGAGTTAAATCACTTGTTTCCAGCCACTTTGGAATAAAGCCTGCAGCAAAGGAGTCACCAGCACCTGTGGTGTCGACAACATTAGTTGTGACTGCAGAGACCTTGGCTTTCTCACTTCCGTTAATCGCCATCGCGCCCTTTGATCCCAACTTGATCACTACTAAAGATGTGTACTTGGCTAAATTCTCCTCAGCGGTTTGAACATCGGTTGCATCTGCAAGATACAAAGCCTCTTCGCTATTGAGCAAAATTCCATCCATCATCGAAACCCATGACAAAACCTCTTCCCGGCTAACGATCTTCATCGCACCGGTTGTAGTTGGGTCAAAGTAGATTGGTTTTCCAGCTGCTTTGATCTTCTTGATCATGGCCAGAACCGCGTCACGACTACGGAAATCTAGAAGTGCGTAACCCGATAGGTACACGCCATCGATGTCATCTAGAGATGGCAGATCAGATGCTTCAAGATCTGCATTTGCTCCGTTATCCGGAAACATTGTGCGCTCACCATTTGCATCAACCAAAATCACTACGACACCAGTAGGGCGTCCGCTATGCATCAAATTAAGGTGCTCTACACCGTACTTATCGAGATCTGAGATCAAGGCAAAGCCAACGGGATCATTGCCGGTGCGCGCTACTAAGTGAGCCTTTGAATTAGTACGGGTAATCCATGTTGCAACATTTGCCGCTTGCCCACCTGGGTGGCTAGAAATTCTGCTTGCAGTGTCATTGCCGTAATTAATCGGCTCTTTCAGCTGTGAAATAACATCGAGGGCTAAATCGCCGATACATAAAATCTTTTTCATGCAAGCGCCACCGCAATCTGGGCACCAAGCAGGCAGTTGGCCTTAATGATTTCGGTATTGATCGCTAGTGACTCACCTTTAGATGTTGTGTGAAAATGCTCCAGCAAGAATGGAGTAACAGCTTTGCCAGTTACGCCTTGCTTATGTGCCTTTTCAAGGCCAGATTGCAAGATTTCATCATGCAAAGCTTTGTCCATCTCTTTAACAACTGGGTTAGCAACAACTAGGGCCTTACTTAATGTTCCAACTTCTTTACGCGCCTTGATGATTGCGGCGATCTCTTCAGGAGTATCGACACGATGCTCAAGGGTGTAACCAGAATCGGTGAGATAAAACCCAGGAA
>CALMBJ010000175.1 GCA_937860175.1 uncultured Actinomycetes bacterium | reverse complement strand
AGACCTTTTCCCACTTTTTGCCCTTTTCAACCCCTATGCCCACCACCTCTCCCCACCCTGATCTCGGAGAGCAGGGATGTGCGGGCATGAAAAAAGCCCCTCACATGGAGGGGCTGAGGTGGAGCTTTTAGATGGATTTACTCCTCGTTGGAGCGGTTCTCCCAGCGGCGCTCAAGGCGAGCGCTCATATTTGGGCGTGATTTAGCGGCGCGAGGGCCTCGAACCATCGGTGAGATGGAGGAGATTGAGGAGATTGCGGTGATTACCCCGCTCAGGGCGATCACGAATCCAAGGATTCCAATTGGGGTTACCTGTGAGATGAGGCCACCAAACAAGGTAATCAGACCAAGGATGATTAGCCCGCCAGCAACCATGATGCGGTTACGGGATGGTGAAACCGGAGCCTTTGAAGAAAGAGCTGAAACTAGGCGTGGATCCTCAGTTAAAAGGGCAGCCTCCATCTCTTCCAGGAGGCGCTTTTCACGATCTGATAGTGGCACAGCCCCACAATAGAACAGATTGTGTCGACCCGCTACTTCTTTTCCTACTCCTCAGCATCCTCTAATCATCTTCTTCGGGGGAAGGCTTAATCAAACGTGCAGGACGCACGGAACCATGGCCAAAGCGCTCGCGGGCCTTATCCATCGCCCCTTCTGCTTCGCGCCACCCTTTTTCGCGCTCTCCCAGGAGCATCTGGATAGGCGCGCCTTCACTTAAGTTTTCCAGGGATACCCCGACTAAACGCAAACGAGCGCGTTCGATCCGAAGCGCCTCGTATAGGGCTTTAACCACCTCGTACACATCATGCGTACTGTCGATTGGCAGCGGCAAAGTCTTTGAACGATTGATCGTTGAAAAATCTCCGAAGCGAACCTTGATTGAGATCGTCTTTGCAAACAACCCTTTATCCCGCAACCTTGATGTTGCGCGCTCGCACAGACGCAAGTATTCGCGCAGGATTTCTTCGGGGTTATCAAGATCAGTTGCAAAGGTTTCTGCAGCGCTAATACTTTTTTCCGCATCTTGCGGCGCAACATCTCGGTAATCGCGGCCCCATGCAAGCTCATGCAGAGTTGCACCTGCTGCTTCACCGACTGCGCGAATTAAAGTTGTTCGAGGAAGCTTTGCAATATCTTCAATAGTGCGAAGCCCTAAACGTTCTAGAACTTCAGCAGTCTTTGGTCCTACCCCCCACATCGCTGAAATTGGCAGCGGATGTAAAAACTCAAGAATGCGATCGCTGGCGATTTCTAGCATGCCATTGGGTTTGCAATGGGTAGATGCTAACTTTGCGATGAACTTGGATGGCGCAATACCGACGGAACAGGTGATTCCCTCTTGTGCTTCAACCTTGGCACGGATTGCAGCTGCGATTTCGCGACCGGTACCCAATAACTTCTTTGCACCTGTTACATCAAGAAATGCTTCATCAACTGAGACCGGTTCAACATTTGGAGTAAAGCTCTCAAAGATCTCCATGATGTGGCCAGAGACCTCTTGGTATCGCGCCATATCTACCGGTAGAAAGATTGCATGTGGTGCTAATCGACGTGCTTGTCCCACTGGCATTGCAGAGTGAACGCCAAACTTACGGGCCTCATAATTTGCTGCAGAGACAACACCGCGGGTACCCATTCCGATAACAACAGCTTTGCCTTTAAGTTCGGGGTTGTCGCGTTCTGCAACCGATGCAAAGAAGGCATCCATATCGACATGCAGAATCGTTGCCTGGGTTGGCTTGTCATCTGTCGTCATATTGCGAGCGTACTTTGTTTAGCGCTCCAACTTTCGTAAGCGGCACGTAAATCCCATGCCCCAGTGGCTCTTATGGATATTCCCCTGGCCCCAGTTCTGCGGGTTACGCCCCTTACAAGTAGTAGCGATGTTGAGTACAAAACATTGGCGTACTCGCCTTGAACATCGGTACAGAATGTTGAA
>CALMBJ010000174.1 GCA_937860175.1 uncultured Actinomycetes bacterium | reverse complement strand
GTCTAAGAAAACTCGCGGGGAAGTTGCGCGCCTCATTGTTGAAAGTGGCGAGATGATCAGCACGCCTAAGCAGTTACAAAAGATTGTTTCAAAAAAGTTTACTTGCGATTTAATTCAGGCCACAGATAAAGAGCCATGGGCCCTAGAGGTGTTTTGCTAAGGCTTATCTACGATGCGATTAACGCTGTCTTCTTGATTAGCTCTACCGTCAATGTTGGGTAGTTCCACATAATCACATGTGCGCAGTTATCAACAACGATCCATCGTGAATGCGAAGGAGCAACACTTTTTTCCTGTGCAATCTCTTCTGGCAAGGTCAGATCGCTATCACCAAAAACTACTGAGAGCCTAACCTTTTCAGGAACAACAGATTTGAATCGACGTCCATTTGCACCATGCCACATAGGAAAATAACCTTTTGAACGTGCCATCGCAATCACTGAATCACGGCAAGACTCAAAACTTAACTCACGCCACAAATGTGTAATCTTTTTGTAGCCGATGGCCTTTAGCATCGGAAGTCGATACGCCGTCTTCATAAAGTACTGTGAAATCTTTGCCAGTATCCGAGCAAGAAGACTTGGCGGAAACCTTCGTGGTGGAAGCTCATGCCATAAGCCAGCTGGAGCCAACGCTGTAACACTTAAGACATTATCTGGTGCAACCGCCGCCATTTCTAGGGAGATCCAACCACCTAATGAATTACCGGCCACGTGCATCTTCTCGACCTTCACTTCAGAGACCATGTAATCAACT
Source organism: uncultured Actinomycetes bacterium (assembly GCA_937860175.1). Taxonomy (GTDB): domain Bacteria; phylum Actinomycetota; class Actinomycetes; order Nanopelagicales; family Nanopelagicaceae; genus Planktophila. The sequence continues at coordinate 6,443 of CALMBJ010000174.1, read as the reverse complement.
ATCGCTTGAGCTAGAGAGTATGGATCCATCGCTTCATTCTCATTTAGCGGGGCATCACCATGGCCTGGAAGATCAATTGCATAGACGGTAAAACTCTCTATCAACTGCGGAACAATGCTTTTCCAAATACTTCCGGCAGAGCCCAAGCCGTGCACAAGAACAAGTGCTGGGTTGTTGAGGTCTTGTGTATACCGATGGGAGGTAATTGGCATTTTAGTATCTGTACTTTTCTGTCTCTGTTGGGTGAGCTTTACACACCGCTTTCCAAATGACATCTGGTTCAAAGCCTGCAGCTAACGCCTCATTGACACTTTTGCTGCCCAAATCAGATAGAGCTATATCTGAGGAGAATGAAGCGGCCCACGAATCCCCGAAAGACAGGGTGATTCGTTCGCGAAGATCAGAGATTCGCAATGCTAGTAATCGCTTCTGCTTGTGAACGAGATTGTAGGGCATTAATTGGATGCAGTGCCTGTCCCAATAACCAACGCAAGGCAAGTGCGCCCTTTTCTTCACCCAAAAGATGACTCAATGCAATGGAAAATGCTTTCCACAAATTATCTTCTTGCTTTGCGAGCGCAACGGTTAACTGCTCAGGATCCTGAACTCTCATCGCAGCTAAAGCTGAATCTGAAGAAACCTGAAGTGATATCTGCTCAAGTGCCGTTGCTGCATCTGGAGCATTCTGTGCAATCTCAACTAAACGGGCTAACTCAGATTCACACAACGCCAGTAACACGCTTTCTTTATCGCGGTAATGGTTGTACAAAGTTGCTCGAGATACTTGTGATACATCTGCGATTTCAATCATGGACATCTTTTTGAGCCCAGTTGTAGCGATTAACTCTTTAGTTGCCTCAAGGATTGCCTTTTGTGTACGGCGGTGAGTTGCTACTTGTGGCGCGTACTTATTAAGCGGCATCGACAACAGTGAGAGTGACGCCCTCACGGCTCTTGAGCTCTGAAGCAACCTGTGCAAACACTCCAGAAAGTGACAGGCCTAAAGCAGTGCAAATCGCGTTAAGAAGTTCTGAAGAGGCCTCTTTCTGGCCACGCTCAACCTCTGATAAGTAACCAAGAGATACACGGGCATCACGGGCTACATCACGCAATGTTCGACCTTGAGCGGTGCGGGCAGCGCGAAGGGTCTGTCCAACAGCTTCACGAACTAGAACCATTGTCATTACCCCCTCTGCCTGTCAAAGTTTTAATCTGATCTTTATGATCGATGCCTAAGGATACGCGCAAAGGTAGCGATCGCGCTTGATGTAGCTGCGTTTCGTACAGATTCACGTTCACCCGACAGGGATAGCTCAATTGTTTGGCTGATCGGTCCCTCGATAGCCACCCATACCGCTCCTACCGGATGCCCATCTAAAGGGTTCGGGCCTGCAACACCGGTCGTGCTTATGGCCCAGGTCGTTCCAAAGGATTTGATCGCACCCTTTGCCATGGCGACGGCGACCTCTTCGCTAATGACTGTGTGTTTTTCGATGAGATCGGGATCGATTCCTAAATGTGAAACCTTGATCTCATCGCGATATGCGGTCACTCCCCCAACAAATACATCAGAGGCACCGGAAATTGTGACTATTGCTGAACTGACCGCACCTGCAGTTAATGATTCTGCGGTACTAACGGTTTCACCACGTTGGCGCAGGTGTTCAACGATCTCGGCTGCAAAACCGACAATCTCATTTGAAAGCGCCATCAGAGATCTCTCTTCTTAGTACCTAGTTGGTCATGCCTTGTTTGTGAAGGCTGACTTTACATAGTAAACACCGGTAAAGATAGTGAGCGCAATCGCAATATACATAAATCCATCACGGAACCAGTACAGACTCTCATCTAGTGGCAGAATGTAAAATCCGACTCCAAAGCCCTGCATCAAGGCCTTGATCTTGCCTCCACGATTTGCAGGAATCACACCACGCTTAATTACAGCTAATCTAAATATGGTGATCCCAACTTCACGAGTCAAAATTACGATTGTGATCCACCATGGCATCCTTCCAAGGATTGAAAGAGAAACCATTGCGGTGCCGATCATGAACTTGTCTGCAACCGGATCTAGAAACTTCCCAAACTCCGTAATGGTTCCACGACTTCGTGCAAGCTTTCCATCAAGAACATCTGACATTCCTAATGCAAAAAATACACACCACGAGATGTACTGCCAGGTTGTGTCATCTCCTCCATTTTTAAAGAGGGTGTAAGCACCTACTGGCACAAAAAGTAATCTCATCACTGTGATGAAATTGGGGGTTATAAACGCTGGTAACCTCATAATGGTTTAGCCACCAAATCTGCACCCATTGAATCAATCACCACAGCATCAACATACTGTCCGACCTTGAAATCGGTACCTATAAAGGTGGTAGTTCCATCAACTTCGGGGCCTTGATGCGCGGCGCGGCCCTCTTGAAGCTCAGCATCTTCAATCAAAACTCGCACCGTCTCGCCAATTCGGGCTTGGGCACGTAGAGAAACCATCTCATCGGCCAAAGAAGACAATGTCTCTACTCGTTGCGCGATGACCTCGGCATCGATCTTGTCTGACAAATTCAAGGCCTCAGTATTGTCCTCATCTGAGTATCCGAAGACTCCAACCGCATCTAGTTTGGCTTGAGTAATAAAGTTTGCAAGATCATCAAAATCCTCTTGAGTTTCACCCGGGAAGCCAACGATGAAATTGGATCGAATACCGGCTTCAGGAGAAAGCGCGCGAATCTGGCTAATTAGATGTAAGAACTTTTCTGTGTCGCCGAAACGGCGCATACGACGTAACACAGTTGGACTTGTGTGCTGAAATGAGAGATCAAAGTAAGGCGCAGTTTTATCGGTGGCGATCATCGCTTGAAGCAAGGTGGGACGCATTTCAGCTGGCTGCAAGTATGAAAGACGAACACGTTCTACCCCTGGCAAGGCAGCAATCTCAGGCAAAATCTTCTCCATCAATTGAAGATCCCCAAGATCTTTTCCGTACGAGGTTGTGTTCTCACTTACTAGAAACATTTCAGAGACACCATTTTCAGCTAACCAGCGAGCCTCGTTGATAATCTCAGTTGGCCGTCTTGAAATGAATGAACCTCTAAAGTATGGAATCGCACAGAAGGAGCAACGTCGATCGCAACCAGAGGCGATCTTAAGCGGTGCCCATGGCGCTTTTCCTAAACGCTTTCGAGAAAACTCTTCTTCTTGTCTAGCATCTGCACGTTCAGCTGGAGCAATCGGAAGCAATGCTCGACGATCTCGAGGAACGTGGGCCTTGTGGGATTCACCGGCGATAATTGATTGCAGGCGCGCTGAAATATCTTTGTAATCATCAAAACCTAAGATCGCATCGGCTTCAGGAAGTGCTTCTGCAAGTTCATTTCCGTAACGCTCTGCCATGCAACCAACTGCAACTACTGCACGAGTTGTTCCATGTCCTTTCAGCGAATTTGCCTCAAGAAGAGCGTCTACCGAGTCCTTTTTTGCAGATTCAATGAAACCACAAGTATTGACTAGGGCTACCTCTGCCGATTCAACATCATCAACAAGGGTCCAACCATCGGCAGCTAAACGACCTGCCAGCTCCTCGGAATCAACTTCATTTCGTGCACACCCTAAAGTGACAACTGCAACGGTGCGCTTCATTTGCACAATCTTACAGTGCTACGGGTGATTAAGAATCTACTCCGTACGACACGCTAACAACCTGCCCATCTGAACCCAATGGATCAACTATTTTCCCATTTACCAATAGATCTACTCCACCGGCGTTGCCAACTTTGAGATTTAGCTGCTCGCTAGCGGTGAAGGTTTTTGAGACGCCTCGTGAAATCTGACCGCTAAACAAGGTGCGTCCGCTTGAGTCAGAGACAAAGAGCCAGCTCCTAGCACGGGTGGCGGTGATGATTACTTCAACACCTTCTCCGGTCGAGACCACTGGCTCCTCTGTCGGCTCAGATGTGGCTTCGGTTGTGGGTTCAACTGTTGGTTCGGCTGTAGCTTCTACTGTGGGTTCTGCCGATGCAGATGGCTCGGTGGTCTCTTCAAGTGCAACGGGAATATCGGTAGTTGAATCATTTGAGATAAAAAACTGGGCAAATCCTGCGATAAACAATGTTGAAATTGAAATAACTACTAAAACTTTCCAAGAAACCTTTCGGCGCTCCCCTGGTTCACGCATAACATTGTTTTCTACTAAAAGATCTTGCATCGAACGATCCACATGCATCTGCTCATCTTCAAAAGCGCTCAAGAAAATCTGGGGATCTACATTTAACTTTGTGGCTAGATTTCTTAAGTGTCCGCGTGCATAAGTTTCGCCGCCACACTGTGAAAAATTATCTGACTCCATCTGCCGAAGTAGCGGAACACGGATATTTGTGGCTGCCGAAAGATCATCGATGCTAAGGCCAGCATCCTTACGCGCCTTAGTGATCAGTGACCCAAGTGACATGAAACTTCCTCAATACAGCCATTGGTGGAGCCTTAAGTCTAAGTCGAAAGTGGTCAGGGTGACTAGTGAGAGGTGTGAGCAAGGGGGGTGAATCTCACCCCACCCCGCCTACAAACTCAGCTCTTAGTAGTCACGAAGAGTTGCAAGCACTGAGTCGAGTTCATCAGGCTTTACTAAAACGGTTCGAGCTTTTGAGCCTTCAGATGGTCCTACGATTCCGCGCGACTCCATCAAGTCCATCAAACGACCTGCCTTTGCAAAACCAACTCGCAACTTTCTTTGCAACATTGAAGTAGAACCAAATTGCGTTCCGACAACTAACTCAACCGCTTGGCACAACACATCAAGATCATCGCCAATCTCTTTATCAACCATCTTCATTTGGTTAACGGGAGCGGTCACATCTTCACGGTAGCGAGGCTTTAACTGCTTCTTAACATGAGAGGTAACCGCTTCAATTTCACGTTCCGAGACATAAGCACCCTGAATGCGAATTGCACGACTTGCTCCCATAGGGATAAACAAGCCATCGCCTTGGCCCACAAGTTTTTCTGCACCTGGACTATCCAAAATAACGCGGCTATCGGCCAGCGAGCTAGTTGCAAATGAAAGACGTGAGGGAACATTTGCCTTAATCAACCCTGTAACAACATCAACAGAGGGTCTCTGCGTTGCTAGAACTAGGTGAATACCAGCAGATCGTGCGAGCTGAGTAATACGAACAACCGACTCTTCAACCTCTTTAGCTGCAACCATCATTAAATCTGCAAGCTCGTCGATGATAACGAGTAGGTATGGGTATGGCTCTACTGTTCGATCGCTACCTTCAGGGACTGTGACCTTGCCTGCACGCACCGCCTTATTAAAGTCATCGATGTGCCTAAATCCAAAGGTTGATAGATCCTCGTAACGAAGATCCATCTCACGGACAACCCAAGTGAGCGCATCAGCTGCCTTCTTTGGGTTTGTAATAATCGGCGTTATCAAATGTGGAATACCTTCATATGCGGTTAGCTCCACGCGTTTTGGATCGATCAAAACAAGTCGAACATCATCAGGTGTAGATCGCATCAAAATAGAGGTGATCATGGAGTTAATCATTGAAGACTTACCGGCACCGGTTGCACCAGCGACCAATAGGTGTGGCATCTTTGCCAGGTTTGCACACACAAAGTTGCCTTCGACATCCTTACCGAGAGCCACCAGCATCGGATGAAGATCTTGACCTGCAACTGTTGAGCGTAAAACATCACCTAAAGCGACAATTTCACGATCAGTGTTTGGAATCTCAATTCCTACCGCAGACTTGCCTGGAATGGGAGAAAGAATACGAACATCACTACTTGCGACCGCATAAGAAATGTTCTTCGCTAAAGCGGTTATTCGCTCAACCTTTACCGCGTTACCTAATTCAACTTCATAACGCGTAACCGTTGGTCCACGCATAAAGCCCGTTACCTTGGCATCGATTTCAAACTGCAGGAATACCTCGGTAAGGGCTGCCACCACGAGATCATTTGCTTTGCTCTTGGCCTTTGCAGCTGGCCCTGCACGCAATAAATCTGGTGCAGGTAACTCATACTTAACATCGGCGGTTAATAGCAATTGCTCTGGGCGCTTTACCGCAACGGTACTTTCATTTGCATGAGTACTTGCTGGAATTGACTCTTCTACTGGGAACTCCTCGTCGAAGCTCTCCTCATCAAGCTCCTCTTCATCCTCATCAACTGGGGCGTTCCAGGCCGCAACCACAGGTGATTCAAATGGAGGTGTATCTGTAATTTCAAACTCTTCTTCTACTTTTTCTGCACGTTCTGGCCGTTTAGACCAAAGCCATGTACTTGCTGTTGAGATACGTGTAAAGACTTGGCTAACTGGTGTTGCTGTTATAACAAGTACACCGAAAACAAAGATGATGAGCAGAACTGGGTAGGTTAAAACCGAGGTCATGAGAGTCACAAGAGGTGTTGACACCCCATAACCAAGCCAGCCACCA
>CALMBJ010000173.1 GCA_937860175.1 uncultured Actinomycetes bacterium | reverse complement strand
CTTTTGCTAAGGTTGCAGATATGGGTCCAGCATTTAATCGTCTCTGGGCCAGCAGTTTAATTTCCAACTTGGCAGATGGCGTCTTAATCGCTGCCGCTCCACTGCTTGCAATAACTCTTACCGACAGCACCGTCTTGATCTCTGTCATTGGTGCGATGGTCATGTTGCCTTGGCTACTTTTTGCAATGCCGATCGGGGTAATGGTCGACCGAGTTGATCGTAGATTCATCTTGGCTGGAGCAAATGCGATTCGAAGCGCCGTTATTGGCGTGATGGCGTTGGGTATTGCTACAGGACATGTCACTATTTACTGGCTGATTTTTTCTGCATTTGTTATCGGCGTGTGCGAGGTAGCAACCGATACCACCGCACAATCTTTGATCCCTCAAATTTTGGATGAGGAGCATTATGAAAAAGGAAATTCAAGGCTTCAGATTTCAGAGACAGTAGTTCAGGGCTTTATCGGATCACCGCTAAGTGGTTTTCTCTATGCGCTCGCCATCTGGTTGCCATTTTTTATCAATAGCGTCGGTTATGCAGTGGCGACGTTGCTGGCTCTCTCCATCCCTATCCAGTATCTGCAGGATGTTCGAACTGAGAGTTCGAAAGAGAATAAACCTGGCTTTATTGAGGACATTAAATTCGGCATTAAGTATTTGTACAACCACAAAGTTTTGCGACGCTTGGTATTAACAACGGCAACTATCGGGGTGTGTTACTCCATGGGTACTGCAACAATGGTTTTATTCATTGTTAAAGAGTTGGAACTTGAAGCCAAGTTCTTTGGTCTGATCCTTGCGATTCAAGGGCTAGGCGCTTTGCTGGGTGCCATAGTTGCACCAAAGGCTTCAAAGAGGTTTGGTCGAAGCATCATGATGACCTTGGGAATCACGGGAAGTTCGGTAATTCTCTTGGCGCAGGGGTTTTCGCCAAACATTTATGTTTTCGTAGCGCTAGCAACGCTTGGCGGTTTTGCAATTGCGCAGTGGAACATCTTGCTAATGGCTACCTATCAAACCATTATCCCGAATGAGCTCTACGGAAGAATTCATGGAACCCGCAGAACTTTGGTGTGGGGAATGATGCCAATTGGATCGCTACTTGGTGGGGTACTGGCACATTTCAGTTTGCGCCTTCCAATGTATGTCGGGGGAGTTATCGCTTCGGTGATCGCCATCAGCTCCATCAAATTTTTCATGAGCATCGCTGGCCGGGTAGAGGCGGCTCAGTAGCCGACCCTCACCCCTAAATCTCTTACTTTCATTCCTTTCTCAGAGAATGGTTATCTAGGTGTTATAAATCCACGCTTGTGCAAATCGCTCGCCTCTTGCTCGGAATGACTGGTTAGGGCAAACTTTCCCCACCAAAAGCGCCTTCGGGGTTGGTCGACTCTCCGCAGACGCTTTTCTTACACCCTCAAGGAGGAACTATATGAAGTTCACACGTAGTGCAAAGTTTGCACTCGCAGTGGCGGCTTCAGGTGCCTTGGCAGTTTCACTGCTATCACCTGCAAGTGCTAACACTCGTTCAACAGTTGTTGTTCACGACACCAACTCATTGACATCGTTTAACTCTGGTCAGCCAGATACCAACCTCACAATCAACGGTGCAGTTGGATACTTGGACACAATCGGATTCAATTACTACGATGACAAGAAGAACGTTATTCAAAACAGAGTATTCGGTTCATACCGAATCACAAAGAATGGCGCAACAGATTTCCGCGTTACCTACACAGTTAACCCAGGACGCGTTTGGTCTGATGGAACACCAATCACAGCTGTAGATCTATTGCTGTCACACGTTCTATCAAGCAACGATTACTCAAAGGCTGCAGGACTTGGCGATCCACTAAACAAGTCAAATCCATCAGCATTTGATTCAAATGGTTACTCAGGTACATACAGCAACAACATCGCTGGAGAGCCAACTCTTTCAGCTGATGGAATGTCATTGACATTGCGTTACAAGAACAAGATCGCTAACTGGGATCTCTTTGGTCCAGGACCATCACCAGTACACGCGCTTGTTTTGATGTCAGAGGGCAAGAAGGCTCTAGGCACAGTTGCAGAGAACAACGCTGCTAAGGCTCGTTTCCTTGCAGCATTTAACTCAAAGAACACAAACGTTCTTCGCGCAATGGGTAAGGTCTGGTCAACTGACTATGACATCGCTGATGTAAACAGCAGCACAAACCCACTCCTATTCGTAGGTAACGGTGGATTCTTGGTTCAGAGCGCTGTAAAGGGCTCATCTGTAACTATGAAGCGCAACCCACGTTACAACTCAGGTCCAGCGCTAAGCGGATCTGTTGACACTGTAATCTTCCGTTTCATCGCTGATGGAACTGCTGCATCACAGGCACTTGCTAACGGTGAAATTGATATCTACCAGGGTCAGGCAACTGCAGATGCAGTAGCAGCTCTGAACCGAATCAAGGGCGTAACTGTTCGCGGTGGAATCCAGTCTTGCTACGAGCACTGGGACACACGCGTTAACGCAGCACCAGGACAGCCTGCATACAACGGTATCTTCAAGGGACATGGTGGACGCGGTGCAGACCTTCGTCGTGCATTCCTTCTTGCTGTGCCACGTGCAGAGATCAACGAGAAGCTAATTGCTCCAATCAACCCAGATGTGGTTGTTCTTGGTTCAACATTTGTTTCTCCAGGTGAAGAAGGATACGACCGTCTAGTTGCAAACAACGGTTCTAACTTCTTCGTTGGTTCACAGGCTGAACTCAATGCAAAGGCACTTCGTTTGGTAAAGAAGCACTTCCCAAGTGCATCACCAAGCAACCCAGTTGCAGTAAAGGTACTTGTACCTGGAGCTAACGCTCGTCGTGCAGCTGAGTTCGCACTTGCTAAGGCAAATGCAATCAAGGCTGGCTTCGATCTACAGGGTGATGTTCAGACTTCATGGTCACCACGAATTCAGAACACTGAGTACGATGCAATGTTCTTTGCATACTGCCAAACAGCGGTATCTCAGACAGGCACAAACTCAAACTTCCGCACTGGTGGAGGAAACAACCGTACGGGTGTAAGTCTTCCAAACCTTGATGCAATCTTGGATTCAATGCAGCTTCCATTGTCACGTTCATCTTATATTTCTAAGGTGATCCAGGCAGAGCGCATCATCCACGCTGAGGGAATCACACTTGGTGTATTCCAGTTCCCTGCAGTAACCGCCTTCAACTCAAACCTCAAGGGCGTAAAGCCTGCGGCACTATCTCCAACACTTGTTTGGAACTGGTGGGAGTGGGCATACTAATAGCTTGATTTAAGCTATTAGATTCACCCATCTGGGGTGAAACATAAGTAAGCGAGTGGCATCTGGTTACATGACCAGGTGCCACTCGCGCTATGATTCGGGACCGTTAAGAGCCAAATGAATTTCTGGGGGAGCATCGCATGCTGAGCTATATCTCGCGTCGGCTAGGTATTTCAATAATGATCCTTTTTGGATCATCTTTCTTGGTGTACAACCTCGCCGCATACGCCAGCGATCCACTCGCTGAGCTGCGCTTGAGTAATGATGACAGCGCTCAGCAGCAAATTGCAGCTCTAACCCGCCAACTCAATCTTGATGTTCCACCACCGCTTCGCTACTTCTTGTGGCTTCGCGGTTTGCTCGGAGTTTTTGTTGGAAACCTAGATCTAGGTACAACTCGTGATGGTCTATCTGTTCAATCTGAATTGGCCTTCGCAATTCCAGTCACCATTCGACTAGTTCTTGTAGCAACAATCACCGCACTTCTACTAGGTCTGGCGCTCGGCATCATTTCAGCGCTACGTCAATACAGCCGCTTTGACTACGGCATGACATTTTTAGCTTTCCTTCTTTACTCACTTCCAATTTTCTGGGTAGCTGTTCTTCTCAAGGAATTCATGGCTATCCAGTTCAATAACTTTTTGTCGGAACCAAACATTCCATTTAGTTGGATGATTTTCTTCTCCATCTTTACTGGAGTTTTTTGGAGCTCATTGCTCGGAGGAGAGCGCCGCAGATTCTGGACTGTCTTTGCCGGAGCCTTTGCAACAAACTTTGTGATTTTGTGGGCCATTGACCTCACAGATTGGTACCTAGATCCAGGTTTGGGAATCTTCCTGATCGCATTCCTATCGGTAGGAATCGCATTTGGAATCACAGCCCTGTCTTCAGGTTTAGCCGATGTTAAGGCAAAAAAAGCAGCGTTAGTAATGGCAGGACTTGCCATAGCTTGGTACTACCCAGCGCAATGGATCTTTGATAACTACGGCTCATACCTAACTATTTTTGTAATGGTGGCTCTGGTAATTGGCACCGGTGTCTTGGTCGCTGGAGCATTTAGCAAGATCGACAGAGGGCCAATTGCACGCACCGCAATTTTGACCGGTGTGCTGTGCGGATTCTTGATCCTTATTGATCGAGTTATGCAGAGCTGGAAGGAGTACAGCGCTACTGATGCGGTTAACTACCGCCCAGTTCCTACCTTTGGTCAGCGTAAAGATCAGCTTGTAACAGAGGATTTTTGGCTCAACAACCTCGACATCATCATGCACTTGATTCTTCCGACCCTTGCATTGATCTTGATCTCACTTGCGGGTTGGATTCGTTACTCACGTGGAGCGCTACTAGAGGTTCTCAATCAGGATTACATCCGCACCGCTCGCGCTAAGGGATTAAATGAGCGTGTAGTAATTACCCGTCACGCATTTAGAAACATGATGCTTCCACTTTCAAGCTTGTTCGTAGGTGAGTTCGTGGGACTTGTTGGTGGCGCTGTTATTACAGAGCGTGTTTTTGGTTGGCAAGGAATGGGAACACTTGGAATTAAAGCGATTAACACCTACGACCTAAATCTGTTGATGGGCGTTAACTTGCTTTTGTCATTCCTAGTTGTAACCGGAAACTTGTTAGCAGATTTGTTGTACTCAGCCCTGGATCCACGGATTAGATTGAGGAAGTAACCATGACTCTATTTAAACGCAAAGAAAAAGCCACTGGAGAGATCCTGGCTGGCGGCGAAAGCGCTATTGCAAATAAAGAGGTTGAAGGTCTAAGTCAGGGTCAGATCGTCCGACGTCGCTTCTTCCGTCACCGTGCGGCGGTTGGCGCACTTGTGGTTCTCACCTCTCTCATTCTCTTTGTCATGACCGCACTCGAAACCAAGATCGGCCCAATCCGAATTCCTGGTTGGTGGAAGTGGACAACTGAAGATATTCCCGCACTTCGCTTTGAGGATTGCCCGGGTGGAACAACCGGATGTCCAACACTTTCACTAAAGCCAGGTGCCGGTTTTGGATTTGGAACACACCCATTTGGACAAGATGACATCGGTCGCGATTACTTCGCACTCGTTATGAACGGTGCTCGTCGCTCGTTGATGATCATGTTTGTTATCGGTGCTGTCGCCGGATTTATTGGTGTAGTTGTTGGCTCACTTGCTGGTTTCTACGGCAAGATGGTTGATGCATCACTAATGCGCTTGGTTGACTTCATTCAAACTGTTCCTGCGATCATCATCGCAGCTGTTATCGGTAAGGCTGTAGGTAAGGTCGGACCGCTGTATCTCGCGCTGTTCTTAGGAATTCTCGGCTGGACCGGCTTGGCCCGTTTAGTTCGAGCCCAGTTCTTGTCGCTGCGAGAGATGGAGTTTGTTGATGCAGCACGTGTTGCTGGCGCATCAAATATCCGTATCGCTTTCAAGCACATTCTGCCTAACGCAGTTGGCCAGATCATTGTTGCAGTAACTCTCATTATGGCCGGTGCGATTCTGACTGAAACAGCACTGTCATACCTAGGCTTTGGTGTTGTGGCACCTGATGTTTCACTTGGTCTTTTGATTAGCCAATATGAATCATCATTTACTACACGTCCTTGGTTGTTCTGGTGGCCAGGTCTGTTCATTATCTCTATCGCACTTTGCGTTAACTTCATCGGCGATGGATTACGTGATGCATTCGATCCACGTCAACGTCGTCGAATCACTAAGAAGGATCGCCTACAAGCAAAACTTCACACAAAGGCAGGTGCTTAAGCCATGAGCAAAGAGAACATTCTCGAAATCTCTGATTTCAATGTTGATTTCTGGGTAGATGGTGTTTGGTACCCAGCTGTTATCGATATGAACCTGGGCCTTGCCGCTGGCAAGGTAACGGCGATTGTTGGTGAATCAGGTTCTGGTAAGTCAACTACAGCACTTGGCCTAATGTCTCTGCTTGCATCTAATGCACGCATGGAGGGCAGCGTAAAGGTCAAGGGCGAAGAGATGATCAACGCTAAGGCCTCTGTTCTTCGTCAATTCCGTGGAAAAGAAGTTGCTTACATCTTCCAGGAGCCAATGACGGCGCTGAATCCTTTGTACACAATTGGTTTCCAAATCGTCGAAACTCTTCGTAGCCACTTTGACATGGGCCCTAAAGAGGCGCAAGCACGCGCCCTAGAGCTCATCACCATGGTGGATATTCCAAATCCAGAGCAATCAATTCTTAAGTACCCGCACCAACTATCAGGTGGTCAGCGCCAACGTGCGATGATCGCGCAAGCACTTGCTTGCGACCCTGCACTGCTGGTTGCAGATGAGCCAACAACCGCGCTCGATGTAACTGTTCAGGCTGAAATCCTCGATTTAATGCGTGGACTAAAGGACAAGCTGAACTCTGCAATCCTTTTAATCACACATGACATGGGTGTTGTTGCAGATATGGCTGATGACATCCTGGTTATGAAGGATGGAGTTACCGTTGAGCACGGAACCTCTGATCAAATCTTTAGTAACCCGAAGCATCCTTACACACAACAGCTTTTGGGATCTGTTCCAAAGTTGGGCTCTACCAAAAAGCGCACGCTTCCATACTCAGAGAGTGCAAAGCCAGCACCAGTGCTAAAGCTTTCAGATGTCACAATTGAGTATCCAAAGCGTGGACGCCAACCAGCATTTACCGCGGTTAAAAACTTTAACCTTGAAATCTATCCAGGTGAAATCGTGGGCTTGGTAGGAGAGTCAGGTTCAGGAAAGACAACTGTTGGTCGTGCATCAATCGGTTTGCTACCTGTTAAGGGCGGAAGCATTGAGATCGTTGGTAAGGAGATTGCGGGTGCTAATTCAAAGCAGCTTTCCGACATTCGCCAGCACACCGGAATTGTTTTCCAGGATCCAGCCTCATCTCTTAACCCACGTCTTCCAATTGGTGAGTCAATTGGTGAGCCACTGTTCTTGGCAAAGCTTGCTAAGGGTGCAGATCTTGCACGCAAGGTAGAAGAACTGCTTGATCAAGTTGAACTTCCACGTAGCTACCGCAACCGTTACCCACATGAGCTTTCTGGTGGACAACGCCAGCGCGTAGGTATTGCACGTGCGTTGGCATTGACCCCAGATCTACTGATTGCAGATGAGCCAACTTCTGCGCTGGATGTTTCAGTGCAGGCACGTTTCCTTGAGCTGCTTCAAGAGCTTCAAGGTAAGTTGAACTTTGCGTGTTTGTTTATCTCACACGACTTGGCAGTTGTTGACATCCTGTGTCACAGAATTGCAGTAATGCAGGACGGTCTGCTTGTTGAAGCTGGTGATCGCGATCTGATCTTGAAGAATCCGAAAAATGATTACACCAAGCGTCTGATTTCAGCTGTTCCTGTTCCAGATCCAAAGGAGCAGAAGATTCGTCGCGAGGCTCGTCTAGCTCTCAAGAAGTAGCTCTGGATGGATTTAGACCTGCTGGTCTTTGGCCTTGATCTTGTTTCAACCTTTGCTTTTGCACTGGTTGGAGCAAGGGTGGCAGCCAGCAAGGGTCTAGATTACGGCGGCATTCTTTTCATCGCTGCAATCGCTTCTATTTCAGGCGGAACTTTACGTAACCTGTTTATGGGTGAGCAGCCGCCATGGATTCAGTATCCGTGGTTGTTCGCACCGATCATCGCCGCATTCTTAATCACGATCGCGATGGGCAAGACCCAAGATGTAGGTCGCTTCGCCTTGTCCTTAGATACTTTGGGGTTGGCCGTTGCTACCGTTTCGAGTGTTCAGTTTGCACTTTCAAATAATGCGCCATTGGTTGCAGCCGCCGTTCTTGGATTAATCGGTGCGGTTTCGGGTGGATTGTTCCGAGACATCATGTGCCAGACAGAGCCCGTACTGCTGCACCGCGAAACTATTGGAACCGCCTGTCTTTCGGGTGCGGTTGTTTACTTGACTCTAGATGCCCTTGATCTGAATGAAGCTGCTGTAGTCGCGATCGCAGGGCTTGTGGTTGTTCTGGTCCGCGAGCTATCGATTAAGTACAACTGGAACCTGCCTAAGGTTGTAAAAAACCCTTAATCCGGCAAGCTTTAATCTCGGGCTTGACCGCTTCGGTGGGTGTATCGGCCCAAGAAATCCGCCTTCATGTCGGCAAAGTTTCCATCCAGAAGCGCCTGGCGCATCTGATCTACCAATCGAACAATAAATCTTTCATTGTGAATCGTTGCCAAGGTCGCGCTAATAATTTCCTTACCGCGGAATACATGGTGCATATAAGCCCGTGTGTAGTGCGTACAGGTGTAACAGTCGCATTCACTATCAATGGGCGTGAAATCCCGCTTAAAACGGCTGTTAGACAGGTTAAATCGCCCCTCCATCGTGTACACAGCGCTGGTGCGTGCAATTCTGCTCGCCAATACGCAATCAAAGGTGTCACAACCATTTTCTACGCCGACAAATAGATCTTCTGGGGCGCCGATACCCAGCAAGTGGCGAGGTTTGTTTTCAGGCAGGATCTCATTGACCCAGGAAACGATTGTTCCGAGCTGTCCCTTATCTAGCGCCCCGCCAATTCCAAAACCATCAAAGGATTGGCCATTTGACTCCATTGCACCCAGATCAGTTGCTGCCTTCTTTCGCAGATCCTCATATTGGGCCCCCTGGATCACGCCGAACAGGGCTTGGTAAGGCTTGCCCACTCGCTCCTCGGTAAGTCGCTTATGTTCATCAAGGCAACGGATCGCCCAGGCATAGGTGCGATCCATCGCTAACTCTTGATACGGACGGGTGTTGTGCAAGGTGGTGCACTCATCAAAGGCAAACATGATGTCGGCGCCGATTTGATGTTGCACCTGCATCGAAACTTCAGGGGTAAATCGGTGCATCGATCCATCAAGGTGGGATTTAAAGGTCACACCCTCATCATCAACATGTGCCAAGCGATCCTTGTTACCTGCGATCACATCATCTCGGCGAAATGTTTGGGCATCCATCGCCAAGACTTTTTTAAAGCCAACACCCAATGACAAAACTTGAAAGCCACCAGAGTCGGTAAAGGTTGGCCCTGGCCAGTTCATAAATTTAGCTAGCCCGCCAGCCTCATCCAAGATATCTGAACCTGGTTGTAAGTACAGGTGGTAGGCATTTGAAAGTAAGGCTTGCGATCCTAAATCCTTCATGGATTCAGGCAGCACGGATTTAACCGTTGCCTTAGTTCCTACCGGAATAAAAGCAGGCGTCTGAATCGCTCCATGTGGAGTATTGATGGTTCCAACACGAGCAAGTGAGCCAGTTTCAGCATGCTTGATATCAAATGAAAAACTCAATGCATTACCAAATCTGAACTCGAGCTTGTTCCTCTAGCCACAGCGAATCTTTGTCGGTCACGCCAAACTCTTCATAGAACGGAGTGAAGTTCTTCAGAATTTGATTGCAACGAAACTCAGCAGGGGAGTGAGGGTCGATTGCGATACGTCGGCGCATCTCTTCAGGTCGAACCTTGGCCCGCCACACCTGCGCCCAGGAAAGCATTAAACGCTTTTCACCGCTCATGCCCTCGATCACTGGTGATGGCTTTCCTTGTAGCGAAATTTGGTAAGCCTTGTATGCGATCGCCAGACCTCCGAGGTCACCGATGTTTTCACCAATAGTTAAAGCTCCGTTGACATTTACATCTGGGGCTTCTTCTGGGATCAAAGCATCGTATTGGTCAATGAGCGCCTTGGTGCGCTCTTCAAAGGCTGCCCGATCTGCATCTGTCCACCAGTTATTCAGCGCACCATCGCCATCGTACTTAGAGCCTTGATCATCAAAGCCATGGCCAATCTCATGGCCAATAACCGCACCAATGGCTCCGTAGTTAACGGCATCATCATGATCTAAACCAAAAAATGGCGGCTGCAAAATCGCTGCAGGAAAGACGATCTCATTCATGACCGGGTTGTAATAAGCGTTGACTGTTTGTGGAGCCATCAACCATTCATCGCGATCAACCGGCTTGCCAATCTTTGAAAGTTCGTGATCTCGCTGGAACTTAACGACGCGGCCCACATTTCCATACAGATCATCTGGCGTTGTTTGCAGTGCGCTGTAATCACGCCACTTATCTGGATAGCCAATCTTGGGGCGGAACTTGCCCAGTTTTTCCAAAGCTTTGACCTTGGTATCAGGGCTCATCCATTCAAGTTCATTGATGCTGATGCGGTAGGCCTCAATCAGGTTTGCAACAAGCTTTTCCATACGTGCTTTGGCTTCGGCCGGAAAGTACTTTTGTACATAAACCTTTCCAACCGCCTCACCCAGTGAACCTTCAATCATCGAAACTGCGCGCTTCCAGCGCTCGCGAAGTTCAGGAGTTCCACTCAAGACCTTGCCGAAGAAGGCGAAGTTTTCATTGGTGAAATCATCTGAAAGGTATGGAGCTGCCCCACTAATGATGTGCCACTTAAGCCAGGCCTTCCAGGCATCAACATCAAAGTTGGCCAAAAGAGCGCCTAGGCCTTCAAAAAATGATGGCTGCTGCACGATAACTGAATCCAAAACAATCCCTGGAATCTCGCCCTCTGATAAGTAAAGCTCCCAATCAAATGCTGGCATCAAGGCTTTTACCTGTGCGCGATCCATTTTGTTGTAGGTCAAGGTTGCATCGCGATTTTTCACTTGGTCCCAATGATGGCTGGCAATGCTGGTTTCTAGGGCCATGACCTTGGCTGCATTTTCAGCTGGGTTTGAAACTCCAGCCAAAGTGAACATCGCTTCAATATGGGAAAGATAAGCGGTGCGGATATCTGCATACTTTTCTTCGCGGTAGTAAGCCTCATCCGGCAAGGAGATTCCACCTTGCACTAGGTACAAGATGTTGGTTGATGCATCCTTCATATCTGCGTAGATAAAGGTGCCAAAGATTCCAGAGGTTCCACGGGCTTCTAACTTTGAAAAGGTAGAAACAAAGTCAGTCAAAGATGAAATCGAATCAACCTGGGCAAGCTCTCCCGCAATAGGGGTGCCGCCCTTTGCATTTACTGCGGCTGCATCCATAAAGGACTTATAAATATTGGAAATCTTGGTAGCTTCATCTGAGCCGGTTGCACCTTCAATTATCTCGCGCACCCTTGCCTCAGATTGGATGCGAAGAGCGATAAAGGCACCATCGCTGGCGCGATCTGCCGGGATCTCTGCGCTCTTGAGCCAGCCACCATTGAAGTGGCGGTAGAGATCATCTTGTGGTCGAACTGAAGTATCTTGATGGGAAAAATCTAAACCCGCGCCCGACAAACTCTGGTTACTCACAAAACTCTCCTCTAAATAAAAGTAGTTGAAGCTTCAACCTTTGCCGTAGACTGCACTCATGGCAGGTGAAAACGCTACCGCACCAAGGTGGCTCAACCCCACTGAAATGAAGGCTTGGCGACGCTACATCATCGCTAGTCGTCGGCTGATAGAAGCCTTAGATTCAGATCTGGATTCCCATGATCTATCGATGCCAGATTATGAAATATTGGTTCAACTCAGTGATGCTCCAGATCGCAGGATGAGAATGAGCGAACTAGCTGCAAACGCCCTGTTATCGCGCTCGCGGTTATCGCATCGCATGAAGGTTATGGAGAAAGAGGGTTGGGTTCGCCGAGAGCCATGCCCAGATGACAAAAGAGGGTACTTCGCGGTGATGACCCCCAAGGGGTGGAAGGCGATTGTTGGAGCCGCTCCAGATCATGTTGAAAGTGTGCGCAATCGATTTATGGACCACTTATCAAAGAGTGATCAACAAACCCTGGCTGAAATATTTGAACGCATAGAGGAATCTCTTCGCAAAGAGAATCTCGAAGATAAGTAACTCATCTCTATTGGTTTATCCGGTAATTCATTGAAATAAAACTGCATAAAAAAACCCGCCACATAGAGTGGCGGGTTTTTTTAATAAGCTGAAGGGCTTTACTTAGCCTTCTTTGCTGCCTTCTTGCGGCGCTTCTTTGGTGCTGCTGCTGGAGCTGCAACCTTCTTCGCTGCCTTCTTGCGCTTTGGAGCTGCCTTCTTAGCTGCTGCCTTCTTGCGCTTTGGAGCTGCCTTCTTAGCTGCTGCCTTCTTGCGACGCTTTGGAGCCGCCTTCTTTGCAGTTGCCTTCTTAGCTGCTGCCTTCTTGCGCTTCTTTGGAGCTGCTACTGCCTTCTTAGCTGCTGCCTTCTTGCGACGCT
>CALMBJ010000172.1 GCA_937860175.1 uncultured Actinomycetes bacterium | reverse complement strand
TGACCAGAATATCCAGTGAGCAAAATGATTGATGAAATTGCAATTACATAAACAGCAATTGACGCGCCCTGATAAACGCGAAGCTCATCGACCATGCCACTCAGGAAGTAAAGGACAACCCCACCAAGGATAAAGAGTGAAAGATGTGTGGTGTCTTTTTGCTTCTTGTGAGAATCCTTCTTCTTAAGCACGGCGACCCGCCTTTACTCCGATGATTCCTTGCGGACGAATGAATAACACCGTTAACAAAATAATGAATGGTGCGATAAAGAAGAGTCCACCGCTGACATACATCAAAATGAATGAGATCAAAACTCCAAGGATCAAACCGCCAAGTACTGCTCCCAGCAGGCTGTCGAGTCCGCCAATCACCGCTGCAATAAATCCACACACTAGAAGAAGTGAGAAATCAATTGAGTCTGGAGAAAAGCTTCCATTTCCATTAACTGTTTGGAAAAGTCCGGCCACGGCACCTGCTGCACCAGCCAAAGCCCAACCAAGGGTTCGCACAGCATCAACTTTGACGCCAGAAAGACGTGCGATTTCTGGTGCGTGTGCAGAAGCTCTAAGAGCTAGGCCCAGGTTGGTTTTTTGGAAGAGAATCGAAAGCAATAGAAGCAAAACAACAACAGCTATCAGAATCACAAGCTTCATCGGTGAGAACACCAAGGTGGAGCCATTAACCGTGTAACCAACATTTGAAATCGGAGGAACGATCCTTAGCTCCTGTCCACCCCAGATCATGCTGATCACGGCGCGAATCACACCAAGGAGTCCGAGTGTTGCAATGATGGGAGCAACTGCGGCGATTGGTCCAGATGATGCATGCTTAACTAGCAAGCGCATCAAAATTAACTCAACGAGTGCGGCAAAGATCGCACCACCGATCATCGCAACAGGTAGTGCAACCCAGAAAGAACCAATTCTTGAAACCGCTTCATAACCAAAGTAGGTAGAAAGCAGAGCCATACCTGCCTGAGCAAAGTTAACTACTCGAGTACTGCGCCATACCAAAACAAAGGCGATTGCCATTAGCGCGTAGATAGAACCGGCGGTTATGCCGATCAATAAGGTGTTGAGTAGTTGCATCTTTAGTACCCCAAGTAAGCAGCGCGCACTGCTGGGTCATCAATTAGCGCTTGTGCATGATTTACCGCGACAACTTTTCCTAAATTCAAAACAATTCCAAGATCGGCAATCTTGAGAGCTCCCATAGCGTTTTGCTCAACCAGAACAACAGTTAAACGCAGTTGAGTAGTTAGATCCTTGATCGTTTGGAAGATCTGCTCAACCACCAAAGGCGCCAAACCTAAAGAAGGCTCATCTAGCAACAGAAGTTTTGGCTTTGCCATGATCGCTCTACCGATTGCAAGCATCTGACGTTCACCACCTGACAAAGTGTCAGATCGCTGATTGATGCGCTCTCCTAAACGAGGAAAAATCTCGATGGTCTGTTCTAGCGAAGCCTTCATCTCTTTTGCATCTCTGCGCCAAATTGCACCAAGCTCAAGATTCTCTTTAACCGTTAACTCGGGAATAACAGATTTACCTTCAGAGACATGTGAGATGCCGCGGCGGACTAACTTCTCTGGCTTCACGCCAGTAACTGTCTCGCCCATCCAATTGATTACTCCACTTGTAGGTTTATTGAGCCCAGACAAGGTGCGAAGAAGGGTGGTTTTGCCGGCACCATTTGAGCCAATAATGGCTGCAAGCTTTCCGGTAGGAACTGCCAACGAAACTTGATTAACTGCGCAGATCGCACCGTGGTGCACAGTTAGGTTGGAAACATTAAGCGACATCTGTGTTTCCTGTTCCTAGATACGCCGCCATAACCGCAGGGTCACGACGAACCTTTTCAGCATCTCCGCTTGCAATAACTTCGCCGAAGTTCAAAACGTATAACTTGCTGCACACAGACATAACAACATCCATGTGATGCTCAACCAAAAGAACTGACATATCAACGCTGAGGTTCTTAATAAGGGCGTTCATCCACTCAATATCTTGCGCACCTAAACCACCGGCAGGTTCATCTAGCATCAAGATTGTTGGTTCGCTAACAAGAGCACGTGCAATAGAAACTCGCTTTGTATCTGGATATGACAATGTGTCTGCGCGACGATGTGCGATTCCTCCTGCATAAACACGCTCTAATGCAACACGTGCCTTATCGCGAATACGGGCCTCATCTTTTTTGTTTCTGCCGAAAGCTGCAGAGATTAATCCTGTTTGCGATAGGTGCTGCGCGCCGATCATTACATTCTCTAGAACAGTCAAATCACCGAAGAGACCCACACCTTGAAGAGTTCTAGCGATTCCTAGATCAACCAACTCGTATGGCTTTGGGAAATCACTCTTCTTGCCGTTGAGATGAAACTCGCCTGAGTCAGGTGTGACTAATCCACACAAAGCATTGAACATGGTTGTCTTGCCCGCACCGTTGGGGCCGATTAAACCGACAACCTCATTTTTGCCAACCTCTAGATACACATCGCGAAGAGCGCGAAGTCCGCCGAAGGAGACATTAACTCCTTCGACTTGCAGCGCTGCAGTTTTATTTGTCATGAGGTGCGTAGATTCTAGGCACACGAGGGCCAATTCGTGTAACTATTTCATAATTTATGGTGCCGCTTGCCGCACCCCAATCATCGGCTGTGTACTCCCCGGTAGTGCCATCGCCAAAAACAACTACCCAATCACCCGTACTAGCCCCGGAATCCACGCCTAAATCCACCACAAATTGATCCATGGAGACCCGGCCGATGATTGGTGCGCGCTTTCCGTCGACAAAGACCCCTGCACCCTGAGAAATTCTTGGAATCCCATCCGCATAACCCATTGCAACAACTCCCAGTTTTGTCTCAGCAGTTGTATAGGCGGTTGCTCCATACCCCACCGGGGTATTGGCAGGGACGGTCTTTACCAAATGCAGTTTGGCTCGAAGCTCCATCGCAGGTTTTAACCCAAGGGTTGCGCTATCGCCTAGGGATTTAACATCTGGCGAAAGGCCATACATTGCAATTCCAACTCTGACCATATCAAAACGTGAGTTTTCATCCTTCAGAGTTGCTGCAGAGTTGGAAAGGTGACGCACGATATTTGTGTATCCAAAAGATTCTAGCGTCGAAACCATTTCCTTAAATCGATTGCGCTGTGAGTCATTTTGCGCTTCATGTGGTTCATCTGCTCGTGCAAAGTGAGAGAAGATTCCGACAATATCTATATTTGCTACGTGGTGAGCATCAAGCTTTCCCCACTCGCCTAAGAATCCGCCGCGGCTCATTCCGGTATCTACCTCTAAATGAACCTTCGGACGAAACTCTGATTTCACGGCGCCAATTTCTTCAAGAGCTTTAATTGAAGATGCCGCTAACTCAATCTGATTATCTACCGCTAATTTAAAATCTGATCCGGGTGGCACCAGCCAAGCAAGAATTGGTGCAGTAATGCCAGCCTCTCGCAGAGTTATCGCCTCTTCAAGAAGTGCAACACCTAGTGCGCTAGCACCGGCTTCTAGCGCTGTCTTTGCAACCGGTACTAATCCGTGTCCATAAGCATCTGCCTTAACGACCGCCATGACAGGGGTGCCAGAAAGCTGCTTTAGATGCTTGAGATTGGCTGCAATTCGCGCAAGATCGATGCGTGCTTCAGCTCGATTGAACATTGGTGAAGCCTAGTGCAACTGACTTTTCGAGGGAACATACCTATCGATCGCAATTACCGCCACCAACAAAGCGCTACCCACAAATAGGCCACCCAAAAGATCGGTAAACCAGTGTGTATGTCTGATTAAAGAAACCACACATACTGTGAGGCTAATGAGAGCTACACCTGCGCTAGCTAAACGGCCCTGATAGCGATCAACCTTTGCATAGCGATAGAGCAGATAAGCCAGAATTCCCCAGGATAAAACCGCATTGGAAGCATGTCCGCTTGGGTATGACATGCCACCTGCGTGCAAGAGATCAAAACCGTCGCGCGGCTTAGTGCGACCCAAAACAATTTTAAATGAGCCAACAACAACATTAAGAGATAACAATGAAATCATCGCTAAATTCAGCGGGCGCCAAGTCTTAAACTTGTAAGCAATGATTGAAGCAGCTATTAACAAAATAGTTGCGGTTAAGCTGCGTAAACCTAAATCATCCAATCGTCGAAGAATAAATCCTGCTAAGCCTTCAAATTGAGGTTTGGGTTGGCTGTTGATCTCTTTGTCGTAAGCAACCAATGGACCATTAGTTATAACCTGTTGCGTTACAACCAGGAAACCAAAAAACAGAATTAGAGACCAGCGAAGTGCTCGGTCCATCTGTCGGCGACGGTTTTGTGCTAATTTTTCCATTACTCAACCGTTACAGATTTTGCCAAGTTTCTAGGTTGATCAACATCATTGCCACGCACAACAGCCATTTCGTAGGCAAATACCTGCAGCGGAACAGTTGCTAGCACCGGCTGAAACAATGCAGGTGCAATTGGAATTCGAATAATGTGCTCGGCGCCCTCAACGTGTGCGCCTTCTTCGGCGATAACAATGACACGAGCTCCACGGGCCTTAACCTCTTGAATATTGCTGAGCATCTTTTCATCTAGTGCGTGCTCATGTCCTGCAGGCAGGATTGCAATAACAGGAGTTCCTTGATCAATCAATGCGATCGGGCCATGCTTGAGCTCTCCCCCAGCAAAACCTTCGGCATGGATATAGGCAAGCTCCTTGAGCTTGAGAGCGCCTTCGAGTGCTACTGGATACCCAATATTTCTACCTAAGAATAAAACTGTGTTGTTCTGAGCAAATGTTCTGGTTAGTTCGCGAAGTGGTTCGACGGTTTCTAGAATCTGCTCAATCTTTCCAGGAAGTTCTAGAAGTTCTTTGTAAAGATCACGCACTTCAGAGTCTTTGAGCGAGCCATTTACCTGGCCTAGATGTAAACCAATGAGGTAAACCGCGATGATCTGAGTCAGTAGCGCCTTTGTGGATGCCACTGCGATTTCAGGACCTGCGTGGGTATATAGAACGGCATCTGATTCACGAGGAATTGTCGAACTATTTGTATTACATATTGCCAAGACTCTTCCACCAGCAGCCTTTGCATGGCGTACCGCCATCAAGGTATCCATAGTTTCACCTGATTGTGAGATCGCAATGATTAAAGTGCTTGGGTCAATAATCGGATCGCGGTATCTGAACTCACTTGCGATCTCTACATCAACTGGAATCTTTGCCCACTTTTCAATCGCATACTTGGCAACCATTCCTGCGTGATAAGCGGTGCCACATGCGATTACGGTAATTTTCTTTAGTGATCTGATTTCATCAGCGCTCATATGGAGCTCATCTAGCAGAATCTGATTGTTATCGCTTAAACGTCCAATCAAGGTATCTGCAACCGCTTTTGGCTGCTCAAAGATCTCTTTCAGCATGAAGTGTGCAAAGCCGCCCTTTTGCGCAGCGCTTGCATCCCAAGAAATTTCATATCGTTTTGGTGTAACTGGCTTGCCATCGAGATCTGTAATCTCTACAGATGTAGGTGTCATAGTCACAACCTCATCTTGGCCAAGCTCAATCGCCTGCTTTGTAAACTCGATAAATGCTGCGACATCAGATGCCATAAAGTTTTCGCCATCGCCCAAGCCAACTACCAAGGGTGAGTTGCGACGTACGCCCACAATTACATCTGGAGCATCTGCGTGAATAGCTAGCAAGGTAAATGATCCACGCAGCGCCTTTACTGCATCGCGCATAGCTGCGGTTAAATCTCCACCATGCTCCTTGCGTAAATCACTAAGCAAGTGGGCCACTGATTCAGTATCAGTTTCTGATGAAAACTTGTGACCCTTTGCCTCTAACTGTGAGCGAAGCTCGGTGTAGTTTTCAATAATTCCGTTGTGAATGACTGCAAGCTTTCCCTCATTATCAACATGAGGATGCGCGTTTCCATCGGTTGGTCCACCATGAGTAGCCCAACGGGTATGACCAATTCCTGAATGCACCTTTGGAAGTGAGGCATCAAGGGAGTTCTCTAGATTAGAAAGCTTTCCCGCCTTCTTTTCAATGAATAGCTTGCCCGGAGTTCCAAGTGCGATTCCTGCAGAGTCGTACCCGCGGTATTCAAGGCGACGAAGACCTTCGATCAAAGGATGTGAGGCAGATTGTGGCCCTGTGTAACCCACAATTCCGCACATACTTAATTACTCCTAGTTCGTCGAAATAGAAAGCTCTGCTTGAACTACATCTGCAAGATCTTGTGCAACTTCTTGCGCAAGGCTATCACTGGCGGCTTCAACCATGACTCTTACTAGGGGCTCTGTTCCAGATGCCCTCAATAAAACGCGGCCTGAATCACCCAAGCGATCCTCAGCTCTTTTTACCGCTGCTGCGATAGCTGTGTTTGCTGGCAATTTATCCTTGGCCACATTTTTAACGTTAATCAAAACTTGTGGGAAACGCACCATGGTGGCGGCTAACTCTTGAAGAGTCTTACCCGTACGTACGACCTCTTGCATCAGTTGAAGAGCGGTTAACAACCCATCGCCGGTGTTAGCCAGTTGACGCATGATTACATGGCCCGACTGCTCTCCACCCAATGAGTAATCATTTGCGATCATGTTTTCCAAAACGTATCGGTCGCCAACTGGAGTCGTTACTACATTGATTTGAGCATCCTTCATCGCATGCATAAATCCAAGGTTGCTCATTACAGTTCCAACAACTGTGTCAGATTTCAAAACCCCACGTGCTTTAAATCCACGAGCCAAGATTGTAAGAATGTGATCACCGTCGATCTCATTGCCTGCTGCATCAATAGCTAAGCAGCGATCAGCATCGCCATCGTGCGCGATTCCAAGATCTGCACCCTCTTTAAGTACCGCTGAACGAAGTTGATGAAGATGGGTTGATCCGCAATCATCATTGATATTCCAACCATCTGGTTGATTAAAGATTGCAATTACTTCAGCACCTGCTCGGCGATAAACCTCGGGAGCAACAAATGAGGATGCACCATTTGCGCAATCGACAACGATCTTTAAACCCTTTAGCGGTGTCTCGACAGAGGCCAACAGATGGGTTAAGTACTTCTCAGTTACAGCATCATCATTAATCACTCGGCCAACATTTCGACCAGTTGGGCGCTCCCAATCTTCACCCATGCGAGCTTCGATTCGAGCTTCGATCGCATCATCTAACTTGCCACCACCCCGTGCAAACAACTTGATTCCGTTATCTGGCATTGGATTGTGTGAAGCAGAGATCATTACGCCAAGATCGCACTTCAATTCAGCGACAAGATGCGCAATTGCAGGGGTTGGAAGAACACCGACTCGGTAGACATTGATTCCGGCGCTGGTTAAGCCAGCAACGACAGCTGCCTCTAGAAACTCACCTGAAGCACGCGAATCCTGGCCAACAATTGCGGTCGGTTGGTGGTCTTTATTTGATGAGCTCTCCACCAATATATGCGCAGCAGCGACAGAAACATCTAATGCGAGTTCTGCGGTGAGATCACGATTGGCTAAGCCACGGATTCCATCGGTGCCAAAAAGCGCCATTGGAACTCCTTTGATAAAAGTGAATTAACGCTTTGAGTATTGAGAACGCTTACGAGCCTTCTTAAGACCGTACTTCTTGCGCTCAATAACACGTGCATCACGTGAAAGGAATCCAGCTTTTTTCAGTGCTGGACGGTTTGCTTCTTCATCAATCTGGTTGAGTGAACGAGCAACACCTAAACGAAGTGCGCCAGCTTGACCTGAAACTCCACCACCGTTGATGCGAGCAAAAACATCGTACTGATTCTCAGCACCAACTGTGCGGAATGGCTCTGACACTAGTTGTTGGTGAACCTTGTTTGGGAAGTAGTTCTCAAGAGTCTTACCGTTTACAACCCAACGACCTGTTCCTGGAACAAGACGAACACGTGCAACAGCTTCCTTACGACGACCAGTACCTGCACCTGGTGCCTTGATAGCTGGACGGTTAGTTGCTGGAGCTGGTGATGATGTTGAGTATGAAGTAGGAGCTTCTTCGTTGTCGATTAGATCGTAGTTCTCTGACATTTACTTTTCCCTTACTTCACGATTTGTGAAACTTGATTGAATACATATGGCTTTGGTGCTTGAGCAGCATGTGGGTGCTCTGGACCTGCGTAAACCTTAAGCTTTGATGCGATCTGCTTTCCGAGAGAGTTCTTTGGAAGCATTCCCTTGATCGCCTTTTCAACTGCACGTGTTGGGTGCTTCTCAAGAAGCTCGCCGTACACAGTAGAAGTTAAGCCGCCTGGAAAACCTGAGTGCTGGTGAGCCCACTTCTGTGCTGCCTTGTTACCTGACAATGAAATCTTTTCTGCGTTGATGACAATGACGAAGTCGCCCATGTCCATGTGTGGAGCAAATGTTGGCTTGTGCTTTCCACGAAGTAGAACTGCAGCATGTGTTGCAAGACGGCCCAAGACCACATCTTGTGCATCGATGATGTGCCAGTTACGGACCGCATCACCAGCTTTTGGACTGTATGTACGCACGCTTTTGCCTACCTTCTTTTCTGTTTATATTGACGGCACCTTCTCAGGCGCAGAGGAGTAAGGGTACCCGCGCCAGGCTCAAGGGTCAAAATGGCCCTTTAAATCACGCTTGGATACTCAACTTGGCGAAGGGTGAGCCCGCAAGCTGGAAAGACCAAGCTATCTGAGATCCGAACCTTGTTTGCCAGGGTCTGCTCGATCCACTCTGGGCCAAAACGCCCATCTGCCACGCAGACCACCGCTCCCACCAAGTTTCGAACCATCGAATAGCAAAATGAATCGGCAACAACATCACCAATAAGAAACCCGGCGGAGTCTCTGCTCCATTGGAAGCGTTGAAGGTTGCGGATAGTTGTCGAGCCTTCTCGGAACTTGCAGTAGGCGGCGAAGTCGTGGCTACCTAGCAATAAGGCGCTCGCCTGATTCATGAGCTCTACATCTAAATCACGGTACCAAGGGGCTACATCTAACCGATCAAGTGGTGGGATGGTTTGGTTTCCATCCAAAATTTTGTATGTGTAGTGGCGGCTAAGGGCTGAGAACCGAGCATTGAAAGGACCGGTAACGACTGAGACCTTCATGATTCGCACATCGGTATCCAACATACGATTTAACTTGTAGCTCAACTCATCTAAATTGAGTGTGTTTGGTACATCAACGTGTATGACCTGACCTATCGCATGTACGCCTGCATCTGTGCGCCCCGCAACAATGGTTTCAATCTTTGATTGAGTTGCAGTCGTTAACGCTTTCTCGACCTCTTCCTGCACCGTTCTGCGATCTGGTTGTTTTCCCCATCCAGAAAAGTTTGTTCCATCGTATGCAAGATCGATCCGTAAACGAAGAAACCCACTCTCAGGGTAGAGAGTGGGTTCCGTCATGATAATTATTTCTAAAAAAGAAAGTTTTACTTATCTTTCTCAGTTAGTAGCTCAATTACAGCCATTGGTGCGTTGTCACCCTTGCGAGGACCGACCTTAGTAATACGTGTGTATCCGCCTTCGCGTGTTGCAAAGCGTGGACCGATTTCAGTGAAGAGTGCATGTACAACACTCTTGTTCTGAATCTGTGCCATGACCTGACGACGAGCTGCTAGATCGCCCTTCTTTGCGAAGGTAACTAGCTTCTCAGCCAAAGGACGTAGGCGCTTTGCCTTAGCCTCTGTTGTCGTGATCTTGCCGTGCTCGAACAACTGCTCTGCGAGTGTGCGTAGAAGTAGTCGCTCATGTGATGGGCCTGAACCCAGACGAGGACCTTTGCTTGGTGTTGGCATTTCTTATCTCCTAGGCCTGCTCTGCATCGACGAAATCATCGTCGACTGATGCGTTGTAGTTCTGATGTTGGGTTGGATCGAAACCAACTGGGCTGTCCTTAAGAGACATTCCCATTGAGACAAGCTTTGCCTTGACCTCATCAATTGACTTTGAACCAAAGTTACGGATATCTAGCAAGTCAGCCTCTGAACGGTTAACTAGCTCGCCAACTGTGTGAATGCCTTCGCGCTTCAAGCAGTTGTATGAACGAACTGTTAGATCTAGATCTTCAATTGGAAGAGCGAGATCTGCAGCAAGTGCTGCATCCATTACAGATGGCCCCATCTCGATGCCTTCAGCATCAAGGTTGAGTTCACGTGCAAGACCGAATAGCTCAACCAATGTGCGTCCCGCTGATGCAACAGCATCGCGTGGCTTCATTGATGGCTTTGTTTCTACATCTACAACAAGGCGATCGAAGTCTGTGCGCTGTTCAACGCGAGTTGCTTCTACCTTGTATGTAACCTTCAAAACTGGTGAATAGATTGAGTCAACAGGAATGCGACCGATTTCTGCGCCAGCCTGCTTGTTTTGTACCGCTGTTACGTAACCACGGCCACGCTCAACTGTAAGTTCAATCTCAAGATTGCCCTTGCCATTAAGTGTTGCAATGTGAAGCTCAGGGTTGTGAACTTCTACGCCAGCTGGAACCGCGATATCTGCACCAGTAACTGCACCGGCACCTGACTTGCGGATGTAAACAACTGCTGGCTCATCGTTATCTGATGAAAGCACCAAGTTCTTGATGTTCAAAACGATATCGGTGAGATCTTCCTTAACTCCTTCAAGAGTTGTGAACTCGTGAAGTGCACCTGCAACGCGAATGCTTGTAACTGCTGCACCTGGAATAGATGAAAGCAATGTACGACGCATGCTGTTACCGAGTGTGTAACCAAAGCCTGGCTCTAGCGGCTCAATGATGAACCGTGAGCGATGCTCAGAAACTACTTCTTCGCTGAGAGTTGGACGTTGTGCAATTAGCACTGCTGCTCCTCTTCATTCGGGGAAATCCACTATTTGATTTCCGCTCTTTCCCCTGATCCTTCAATCAGGGGCCCTACTAAGTACTGCCCGCATGTCTTGTGCTTGCGCACAAGACTTTCAAAAATTACTTGGAATAAAGTTCAACGATTAGCTGCTCTTGAACCTGTGTGTCGATGACCGCACGAGCAGGAACTGAGTGAATGATGATTCGCATCTGTGAACCAACAACCTCCATCCATGCTGGTACTGCCTTCTCGCCAAGCTCTGCGCTAGCAACGATGAATGGTGTGAGATCCAATGACTTTGGAAGAACATCGATGATGTCCATTGCAGAGACACGGAATGAAGGAATGTTTACCTTCTTACCATTTACCAAGAAGTGACCGTGACGAACTAGCTGACGTGCCATGTCGCGGCTCTTTGCAAAGCCTGCACGGAACACAACGTTGTCGAGACGTGTCTCAAGAATGACGAGAAGGTTTTCACCTGTCTTGCCCTGCTTGCGGTTAGCCTCTTCGTAGTAACCACGGAACTGCTTTTCTAGAACACCATAAATACGTGCGCACTTTTGCTTTTCGCGCATCTGCAATAGGTACTCAGATTCCTTTGAACGGCCACGGCCGTGCTGTCCTGGTGGATAAGGACGTGATTCGATAGGACACTTTGGTCCATCGCACTTTGAGCCCTTCAGGAAGAGCTTTACTTTTTCGCGACGGCAACGCTTGCAGTCTGCTCCGGTATAACGAGCCATTTATTCTCTTCCTTCCTTAAACTCGACGTGGTTTCGGTGGGCGGCAGCCGTTGTGTGGAGCTGGAGTTACATCTGAGATGGCTCCAACTTCTAGGCCTGCTGCTTGCAATGAACGGATTGCTGTTTCGCGACCAGATCCTGGTCCCTTAACAAATACATCAACCTTCTTTAGGCCGTGCTCCTGTGCGCGACGAGCTGCTGCTTCTGCTGCAAGCTGTGCTGCGAATGGAGTCGACTTACGTGAGCCCTTGTAACCAACCTGGCCTGATGAAGACCAAGAGATAACAGCGCCCGTTGGGTCTGTAATAGAAATGATTGTGTTGTTGAAAGTGCTCTTGATGAACGCCTTACCAACTGCAATGTTCTTCTTCTCTTTCTTACGAAGCTTAACTTTGCCCTTAGCTGCTGTAGCAGTCTTTGACTTAGGAGCGGCCATTACTTAGTCACCTTCTTCTTACCTGCAATTGCCTTACGAGGTCCCTTACGTGTACGCGCATTTGTGTGTGTGCGCTGACCACGAACAGGTAGTCCCTTGCGGTGACGAATACCTTGGTAGCTCTGGATTTCAACCTTGCGACGAATGTCGCCGGAAATTTCACGACGAAGGTCACCTTCGATTTTGAAGTTTGCTTCGATGTATTCGCGAAGCTTTGCTAGATCTGCTTCTTGCAGATCCTTAACGCGAATATCTGGACTAATGCCAGTTGCTGCTAATGTCTTTTGAGAACGGGTAAGACCCATTCCAAAGATGTAAGTGAGTGCGATTTCCAAACGCTTTTCGCGTGGAAGATCGACACCGACGAGACGTGCCATGTATCTACCTATCTATATCTGGAGGTCCTCCACCTTGCTGT
>CALMBJ010000171.1 GCA_937860175.1 uncultured Actinomycetes bacterium | reverse complement strand
CTCTTCGGGTTAGTTGGCGGATTACTCGCTGTTCCTGTTGCAGCTTCAATCATCCTGATTCTGGATGAAGTGGTTATTCCTCGGGCAAATAACGCTTAGAACTCGGTTGGAAGAGTTGTTGCAACGCCTGTAACGATAGAGACAATTTCTGACAAAACCCGATGTACCGCAGGCTCGCCTACCCATAGGTGCTTTGCCTCATCAACTGCAATTATCTTTATTGAAGGTGTTACAGCAAACCTAACTCGTGCTTCATCTGGTTTTAAATAATCATCAAGTTCAGGAACCAATGCTGTTATCGGGCGCAGGTCTGTATTCCAATACTTCAGTTGCTCATCTGTTGTGGTGCGCAGTGGTGGGCTAAGCAGAATTAAACCTTTGTGTCGGGGATCTTTGGCATGTTGCAATGCGAGGTCGGTTCCAAATGACCAACCAGTTACCCACACATTCTCTAACTTCAAAGTATCAAAGCAGTAACGCAGCATTGCTTCAACATCAAAGCGCTCTGACTTTCCATTATCAAACTCTCCGGTGCTGCTTCCGGCCTCACTTGTTGTTCCGCGGGTATTAAAGCGGACAACTGTTATTCCAGCCATAGCAGGCAATCTATTTGCCGCTTTTTTGTATACATGGCTATCCATCATCCCGCCGGCAGTCGGAAGTGGATGCAAGCATAAAATCCCGCCATTTGAAGCACCTAGTGGTGCTGCAACTTCTCCAATGAGATCAACGCCATCTTCAGTAGTAACATGGAATTGAGTTCGCGTCGCCGCAAAGACACTGCTTGGACGTACTGTTTCACTCATACTTCAAATCTTATCGATACAGGGCTAGGCTTCATGCCATGGCAAAAACATTTAACTCATTCAATCCTGCAAATGGCGAAGTCATCGGCCGTTATCCGATCTTCTCGACTAAAGAGGTCGAAGCGGTGGTCGCTCGAGCTCACGAGACACTGTCTCTTATACACATCTGACGCTGCCGACGATCTACTCTGTGTAGA
>CALMBJ010000170.1 GCA_937860175.1 uncultured Actinomycetes bacterium | reverse complement strand
TCCCAATGATCCGCGAGTTATCTTGCGAGAGTTGGAAGCTGAAACATGTATTGCGGCATCTTTTAGGGGTAGAGCCAGTGAAGAGTTGGTGAAGAAAAAAGTGGCAGAGCTTCGAGCATTGGCGGCGAAGGAGAGTATTGCTTTGTCTGATGAGACAAGGATTTGTCGCTTTGATCCGCCATTTAAGCCAGGGATATTGCAGTACAACGAGATAGTTATTCCAGCGTATTTGTAGCGGTGTTGAGTACCCTTAAACCATGAAGCACATAACTGATTTCAATCGCCGTGTTGCAGAGAAGATCACCTCATTTGTTTCCACAATGTGGTGTGCCTACATATTTGTGGCGCTGGCGTTGATTTCTTTGCCGGCTGCATTGCGCAGTGATGATGTGATTGTCAAGGTTGATTGGGTGGCGCAGACCTTCTTACAGCTGGTGTTGTTGTCGATCATTATGGTGGGGCAGAAAAAGTCAGCTGAGGGTGTTGAGAAGATGATTACTGAAACTCATGCGGCTGCGTTGGCGGAGTTTGAGTTAGCTAAAGAGGCACGGGAAATGGCGCGCCAGGAGCTTGAGGAGTTGAAGGTTCTGACGGCAGAGATGCATGCAGCGATTAGGAACAACGGTAAGTAGCTTTAGAAGATAGTTAGTTCAGTCTGCTGTATTGATAGCTAAGCGATGCTGCGATTGCGACCCAGATTTGATAGGGCAGCATTGCTGCTCCGACTCCAAGTGATGTTCTAAAGGCGATGATCAGCATTGGAATTGTTAGAAGTGCGGTTCCAATGAGTGCCAGAGCTGCAACGGTTAAGTTGTGTGGGCGATAGAACTGGTAGGCCCAGATCAGTGCGCAGATAACTGAGAGTGCG
Organism: uncultured Actinomycetes bacterium; assembly: GCA_937860175.1. Classification (GTDB taxonomy): domain Bacteria; phylum Actinomycetota; class Actinomycetes; order Nanopelagicales; family Nanopelagicaceae; genus Planktophila. The sequence continues at coordinate 559 of CALMBJ010000170.1, read as the reverse complement.
AAGAAGGTTAAGTAGGTAAGGGTTGTTGAGGTGGTTGCGCGTTGTGCGATGGTGACCGCGGCGATTCCAAGAACAATGAAGTTATAGGGCCAGATGATTCCAAAGATGAAATCTGGTGGCTGCCATGCTGGTTGGTTTAGTGAGCGATACCAACCATCGCCGGTGTTTACCCATAGACCTGAGCCGATGATGTAAGCGGCAAGGATTGCTATGCCTGTAAATGCGGTCAGGGTTTTCATGACCTCAGTGTATTGGCGCGGGTTCGAGGGATATGGGGATACGTAACTTAAAATTGACACAGTTGCCTGACATGGTGTGAATGACCCCAAGGAGTCCCAATGTTTGCTGGTTCAAAGGCCAAGTTCCGCTCGTTGCTCATCGTTTTACTGACCATCTTTTCGCTCAGTTCAACGATGGTGCCAACCTCTGCGATTGATCTTGGGGCAAGGGCGAAGTACATCATCTCTGTTTCACCATCTGCCAAGGCTGCAGTTGAAGCTGCGGTGACTAAGAATGGTTGGAAGATCGATAGAAAGTACAACTATGTCTTTGATGGCTA
>CALMBJ010000169.1 GCA_937860175.1 uncultured Actinomycetes bacterium | reverse complement strand
GAACGCTGGCCTTGGTTTGACCTGGCACGAGGCTGCGCATTAACTACTTGTGTCGAGCTACTTATCTTGGCTAGTAATATCCTTAATCGCCTGAAGATCCTCTTCCTCCGTTGGAACATCATTAGCGGCTCGTAGTCGATCCTTACCAATGTTCAAGATGATTAATCCAATAAAGATCATTATTGGCAGAATTGCTAGACCAATTTGTGGAGAAAAAGTTTCAGATACAACACCGCCGACCGCCGCTCCCATCGCCATGAAGGATCCTTCAACGGTCCAAATCCAACCGAGTGAAGAGGTTTGTGAACCTTTAGGGCGTACCGCCTCTAGAACTTCAAAGTAAAAGACTTTTTGTGCACCGCCTAACAGTCCGATACATGAACCAACTAGAGCCATGGTCCAATCTGGATATGTGAAAGCGATGGGGATAGTGGTGACAAACCATAAAAAGTAAACCAGTCTAAATGCCGAAAGCGGAGCTAACTTTTTCGAGACCAATCCGCCCAGTAATCCGCCCACCACAGTGGCTGCACCGAAGGCGGCAAAGATCCATGCAACACGGTGTGCAACACCCTCTTGAGTTGCAAAGGCCGGAACTGCAACGTTGAAGACACCGGCTCCAAAGCCAAGAAAGCATCCTTCAAACATCAGTAACTGGATTGCACGGTCTCGCCATAATTTTTGTTGATTCTTTACCTTCTTTTCCGGAATCCAATCGCGAGATACCGGAGTCAGCGATAGTGCGATTCCACCAATAAACATCAAAGCTGCAGTTGTTCCTAATCCAAACCCTGGTCGATCAGAGAGCGATAGCGCGGTAATAATCACTGGGCCGATCACATTAGTTGAACTCATCATCGATGAATCAAAGGCGTATGCGGTTCGAAGAGATGAAGCCGGGACAATGTCCTTCCATAAAGGACGAACCGAAAGGTTAATTGGTGGTGCGGTAACTCCCAATATGAATGCGGTGATCAAAATTGATCTGCTGGTTTCCATGGTGTTGAGTAGCAGAATTAGCGCTGAGTACATCGGAACTAAAATTCGAATAGGCCACTTTTGCCCAAACTTATCCATCACAGATCCGCGCAGCCCAGCTGTTATTGAGCCGGCCAGCGAGTTCAATCCGATCGCAAATCCAGCGATAGCGATCGAGCCGGTTTCTTGCTCAGCTTTGAAGAAGATTCCCAGACCAATCATTCCGTAGGCTAGTCGAGCCGGAAATGCGCTGATGCCTAGGCGAATCACCTGCGGGAAAGCGATTAGCTCTCGATATCGATTCATAGCGGTGCTGAGTCTATTCATTCACGCTCATGAAAAGAAGAGGATTTGCCCATATGAGCGTGCAAACCGTACCCTTGCCCTTCAGCCGCGAAAGCGGGAACTACTACTTTCTATCCCTACGGAGCACAATTGTCTACACCACAAATTGCAGTAAATGACATCGGATCAGCTGAAGATTTTCTAGCAGCGATCGAAGGCACAATCAGAAACTTTAATGACGGCGACCTAGTATCAGGTGCAGTTGTTCAAGTTGGACGCGACGAAGTTCTTGTCGATATCGGTTACAAGACAGAGGGTGTTATTCCTTCTCGCGAGCTTTCAATTCGCCACGATGCAGATCCAAACTCAATCGTTAAAGTCGGTGAGATTATTGAAGCTCTCGTTCTTCAAAAAGAGGACAAAGAGGGTCGCCTGATTCTTTCCAAGAAGCGCGCACAGTACGAGCGTGCATGGGGAGACATCGAAGGCAAGAAGGAGCGCGACGAAGTTGTCGTCGGAACTGTTATTGAAGTTGTTAAGGGTGGACTTATCGTGGACATCGGTCTACGTGGATTCCTTCCAGCATCTCTCGTTGAGATGCGCCGCGTACGCGATCTGACTCCATACATTGGCAAGCAGGTTGAAGCACGCATCATCGAGCTTGATAAGAATCGCAACAACGTTGTTCTTTCACGTCGTGCATTCCTCGAGCAGACACAATCAGAGTCACGTACAACATTCCTGAACCAGCTACAAAAGGGCCAGGTTCGTACAGGTGTTGTTTCATCAATCGTTAACTTCGGTGCATTCGTTGACCTTGGTGGCGTAGATGGTTTGGTTCACGTTTCAGAGCTTTCATGGAAGCACATCGATCACCCAGGTGAGGTTGTTGAAGTTGGCGACGAGGTAACTGTAGAAGTTCTCGAAGTTGATTTTGAGCGTGAGCGTGTATCACTCTCACTGAAGGCAACACAGGAAGATCCATGGCAGGCATTTGCACGCACCCACACAATCAATCAGGTTGTTCCAGGTGTTGTGACAAAGCTAGTTCCATTCGGAGCATTTATCCGTGTTCACGAAGGCATTGAAGGACTTGTTCACATCTCAGAGTTGGCAGAACGCCACGTAGAGATTCCAGAGCAGGTTGTTCAGGTTGATGATGAGCTATTTGTAAAGATCATCGATATCGACCTAGAGCGTCGTCGTATCTCACTTTCCCTAAAGCAGGCTAACGAAGGTACAGAGATTGAGATCGAAGCATTTGATCCAACTCAGTACGGAATGGCTGCTCGTTACGATGCAGAAGGAAACTTCATTTACCCAGAAGGTTTCGATGCAGACTCACAAGAGTGGAAGCCAGGCTATGAAACACAGCGCGAAGAGTGGGAGCGTCAATACGCCCAAGCTCAGGAGCGTTTCATGGCACACAAGAAGCAAAAGGCAGAGGCTAAGGCCGCTGACGCTGCTGCAACCCCTGCAGATGATGCGGTTGTTGCTGAATAAAGCATTACACCAAGAAAGGCCTCGCACTTGTGCGGGGTCTTTTTTGTTTCTTAAGGTTATTCTTAACGTATGCGCGTAATCGCTTTAACCGGGGGTATTGGCTGCGGCAAGTCATTGGCAGCTCAATACTTTGCTGAACTCGGGGCATTGGTAATTGATGCAGACCAACTAGCTCGTGCTGCGATTGAAAGAGGATCGCAAGGCTTTGATGAGGTAGTTGCCTTCTTTGGAGATTCCATCCTGAACAACGGTGATATCGATCGACGTGCTTTAGGAGAGTTGATTTTTAAGAACCCTGAAGCAAAGATTAAATTAGAAGGAATTGTTCATCCCTTTGTTCGAAGTGAGTTTGAAGAAGCGGTTGCATCGCTAAAGTCAGATGAGGTTCTTGTCTACGAGATACCTCTTCTTGTTGAAACAGGTGCGCAAGATCGATTTGATCTCGTGATTACCGTTGAGTCGGAAATGGAAATTCGAATCGAACGTCTTCGTCAGCGCGGAATGCATATCTCCGAGATCCAAGGGCGTATAGCTGCGCAAGCCACCCGTGAGCAGCGAGTCGAGGCGGCGGATTTCCTCATTGAAAATGATGGCAGCGAGGATGAACTGCTGCGACAAGTGGAAAATATCTGGGATAGCCTTCACGAAAATAAGTAAGTAGGCTTACCAAATGCGCCCGATATCTGATTTACAACGCAGAGTTGAGCCCTTTCAAGTCATAAGCGATTACGTTCCTGCAGGAGATCAGCCGGCAGCGATTGCAGAGATAACAAAACGAATAAATGCAGGGGAGCGGGATGTTGTTCTCTTGGGTGCCACCGGTACAGGTAAGTCTGCAACTACCGCTTGGTTAATCGAGCAGCTTCAGAGACCAACCCTTGTGCTTGCACCAAACAAGACACTTGCCGCCCAACTTGCGAACGAGTTCCGTGAACTACTGCCAAACAACGCGGTTGAATACTTTGTTTCCTACTACGACTATTACCAACCAGAGGCTTACGTTCCACAGACCGACACCTTTATCGAGAAGGACTCCAGTGTCAATGAAGAGGTAGAGCGCCTAAGGCACTCAGCAACCAATTCATTGTTAACCCGAAGAGATGTAATTGTGGTTGCAACCGTTTCTTGTATCTATGGTTTGGGAACTCCACAAGAGTATGTAGATCGAATGGTTCGTTTACGCGTCGGTGATGAAGTAGAACGTAACGCTTTACTGCGCCGCTTTGTAGATGTTCAGTACAAACGTAACGACATGGCTTTTGAGCGCGGAACCTTCAGGGTGCGCGGAGACACCATCGAAATCATTCCGATGTATGAAGAGCTTGCGATTCGCATCGAGATGTTTGGAGATGAGATTGAAAAGATCTCAACTTTGCATCCCCTCACTGGAGAGATCATCAGAGATGAAGAGGAAATCTTTGTCTTCCCTGCAACACATTATGCAGCGGGGCCGGAAACCATGAAGCGGGCAATCGGAGATATTCAGGATGAGCTTCAGGTTCAACTTAATCTCTTTGAGAAGCAAGGTAAGTTACTTGAAGCCCAGCGCCTGCGAATGAGAACAACCTTTGATATCGAGATGATGGAACAAATTGGTTTCTGTAGCGGAATTGAAAACTACTCACGACATTTGGATGACCGACCAGCTGGATCTGCGCCTCATTGCCTCCTTGATTACTTTCCAGAAGATTTTTTACTTGTAATTGATGAGAGCCATGTAACGGTGCCGCAGTTAGGCGCTATGTTTGAAGGAGATGCCTCACGTAAGCGAACCCTTGTTGAGCACGGATTCCGCCTGCCAAGCGCGCTCGATAATCGCCCACTGAAGTTTCCTGAATTTGTTGAACGTACCGGACAAACTATCTATCTCTCTGCGACGCCAGGAAAGTACGAGCTGGCAAAGGTCGATGGGGATGTAGTTGAACAGGTGATTCGACCAACAGGATTAGTTGATCCACAAATTGTTATCAAGCCCATTAAGGGTCAGATTGATTATCTGCTTCATGAGATCACTATCCGAACTGAAAAGAATGAGCGTGTCCTGGTTACAACTTTGACAAAGAAAATGTCTGAAGATTTAACTGATTACCTTCAGGAGAGAGGTGTCAATGTTCGATACCTACACTCTGAAGTAGATACCTTGCGCAGAGTCGAACTATTGCGTGAGCTTCGCACTGGCGATTACGATGTTTTGATTGGTATCAATCTACTCCGCGAAGGTTTGGATTTACCCGAAGTTTCTTTAGTGGCGATTCTCGATGCAGATAAAGAAGGCTTCCTGCGCTCATCTACCTCTTTGATTCAAACGATCGGACGTGCTGCCCGTAACGTATCCGGTGAAGTTCACATGTACGCCGACAGAATTACCGATTCAATGGCCAAGGCGATTGATGAAACTAACCGCCGTAGAGCCAAGCAGGTTGCCTATAACCTAGAACGTGGCGTGGATCCTCAGCCCTTGCGCAAGAAAATCGCCGACATCACCGATCTCATCGCCCGTGAAAGTGAGGATACAGAGGAGCTCCTGTCACACGAGAAGGGCGGGGCCAAGAAGGTCGCATCTTCAGCCGGTATCTACGATAAATCCTCTACCTCATTGCCGCGCAAGGATCTGATCGCATTGATAGGCTCACTCACCGAACAGATGAGAAATGCAGCATCTGAACTTCAGTTCGAGGTCGCGGCGCGATTGCGTGATGAGATCAAGATCTTGAAGAAAGAGCTGCGAATGATGGAAGAGGCCGGGGTTTGAGCATCGATAAGTTAGTTGTGCGCGGAGCTCGTGAGCACAACCTCAAAAATGTCTCCATCGAACTTCCACGAGACTCCCTGGTTGTCTTTACCGGCCTTTCCGGCTCTGGAAAATCATCTCTAGCCTTCGACACAATATTTGCTGAAGGTCAACGTCGTTATGTGGAATCACTTTCTGCTTATGCCCGTCAGTTCTTGGGTCAGATGGACAAGCCAGATGTAGATTTTATTGAGGGTCTTTCACCTGCGGTTTCAATTGACCAAAAATCAACCAACCGAAATCCACGCTCTACCGTGGGAACCATCACCGAGGTTTACGACTACCTGCGCCTGCTCTTTGCGCGTGCCGGAACACCTCATTGTCCTAAGTGCAACAAGGTTGTTACGCGTCAATCACCTCAGCAAATTGTTGATCAAATCCTTGAACTTCCGGCGACAACTAAGTTTCAGGTTTTAGCTCCGGTTGTCCGCGCCCGCAAGGGGGAGTTTGTTGAACTCTTCAGTGATTTGATAACCCAAGGATATTCACGTGCCCGTATCGATGGTGAGGTTGTTCAACTTTCCGATGCACCTAAGTTGAAGAAGCAAGAGAAGCACACAATCGAAGTTGTTATCGATCGCTTGACCGCCAAGGCTGAAAGCAAGACTCGACTTACCGATTCAATTGAAACCGCACTTCGTTTAGCATCAGGAATAGTTGTTCTTGATTTTATAGATGCAAAAGGTGATGACAAAGAGCGCACATACAGCGAACACCTTGCCTGTCATGATTGCGAACTCTCCTTTGAAGAGCTCGAGCCACGTTCATTCTCCTTTAACTCTCCATTTGGTGCCTGTGCCGAGTGTTCCGGAATTGGAACTAAGAAAGAGGTCGATGAGGATCTGATCATCCCTGATGATTCGATTTCCATTAATGATGGCGCGATCGCTCCTTGGGCAGGAGGCCAATCCTCCGATTACTTCCTACGATTACTAGAAGCGTTAGCTAAGGATCTTCCATTCTCGCTAGATACACCCTGGAAGAAGATCTCAGTCAAGGCACGTGAAGCGATTTTGAATGGCTACGAGTATGAAATCAAGATGAAGTACAAGGGACGTTACGGCGCCCGCAACTACACAACTGGTTTCGAAGGTGTCATCCCATTTATTCATCGCAGACATGAGGAAACCGATAGCGACTACAGCCGCGATAAGTACGAGGCGTACATGCGCGAAATCGCCTGCGAAAGCTGCAACGGAGCTCGATTAAAGCCTGAAGTTTTAGCGGTAACTATCGGCAGTAAAAATATCTCAGAAATCTGCGAACTTTCTATCGCAGATTGCGCAACCTTCTTAAAACAGATCAAGCTCAACAAGCGTGAAGCACAGATCGCAGAGCGCGTCATGAAGGAGGTCAACGCAAGACTTGGCTTCTTGCTAGATGTT
>CALMBJ010000168.1 GCA_937860175.1 uncultured Actinomycetes bacterium | reverse complement strand
ACGCCCTTGAGTGCGATTTCAACGTGTTGACCGCATCCTGACCAGCTTGGCTTTCCGCATTTACGACAAGTTGTTCTACTGCACATTATTCTCTCTTTTCTCTTATTTGCTCACCGCTGGAGAGTTGCTCCAGGTGAGGTATCCGCCATCTAGATTTACCGGATTGAAACCAAGCTCCTTTAGCAACATTGAAGCGGTGTGACCGCGCAAGCCAACTTGGCAGTTGACCAAGAGGTTTTTGTTCTTTAACTCTGAGTATCGATCTCGAATTTCATCGACTGGAATGTTGATAGCCCCCGGAATGATTCCACGGCCACATTCTGATTCAGAGCGAACATCAAGAAGTTCATAACCCTTGGCACGGTATTCATCAATCTCGCTCCACTGTGCAATCTTTGAAACTCCGGAAACTACATTCTCAGCGACGTAGCCCAACATGTTTACCGCATCCTTGGCAGAACCAAATGGCGGTGCATATGCAAGTTCAAGATCAGCAAGTTCTGGTGCGGTAATTCCTCCACGCATTGCAGTTGCAATGACATCGATTCGCTTATCGACTCCATCAACTCCAACTCCTTGAGCTCCAAGAATCTCGCCAGTCTTTGGATCAAAGATCAACTTCAAAGTCATCTGCTTCGCATCTGGGTAGTAGCCCGCATGAGAGTTTGGATGAATATGAATTGCTTGGTGCGGAATATTTGCAGCCTTAAGGCGCTTTTCATTCCAGCCAGTAGTTGCAATCATGAGATCAAATACTTTAACGATTGCAGTTCCGATAGTTTTTACCGGGCGAACAGTTAAGCCACAAATGTGATCTGCAACTACGCGACCATGGCGGTTTGCTAGGTTTGCAAGAGGAACTAGCGTTGCATTTCCATCTAAAGCATCTGTTTTTTCAGTTGCATCGCCGACTGCATAGATATCTGCATTGCTGGTGCGATTGAAATCATCAACCTTGATTCCGTTACGAACTCCAATTTCAAGGCCAGCAGCCTTTGCTAAGCCAATCTCTGGGCGGACTCCGATCGCTAAAATGACAATTTCTGCAGGAAGTAGCTCCCCATTAGCAAGCTCTACTGAATCAGCCGAAATCTTTACGACACTTGAGCCAAGCCGTAGATCAACTTTTTTAGAACGCATTTCATTTGCTACCAGAGTTGCAAGCTCTGGATCTAAAGGCATTAGCACCTGATCAGTTGCCTCAACCAAAGCGGTAGGAATATTGCGATGAACAAGGTTCTCGGCAATTTCAACACCAATAAATCCGCCTCCGATAACAACGGCACTTGCTGGCTTTCTACCAACGCTTGCTGCGATTTTTTCAACATCCTCGACGGTGCGAAGGGTCATACCGCGCTCGATGCCTGGAATTGGAGGAACAACTGGTGATGCTCCAGGACTCAAGATCAACTTGTCGTAATCCAGCTCTGAGCTTTCACCTGAGATCAGATTCTTAACAGCTACTGTTTTTTTGCTTGGATTGATTGCTAGAACCTCTGTACTGACACGAACATCTAGGCGAAAACGAGCATGCAAAGATGCTGGAGTCTGCAAAAGAAGATCTTTCTCATTCTCAATCACACCACCCACGTAATAAGGCAGGCCACAGTTCGCATAAGAAACATGACCGCTCTTTTCGAGAACAATGATCTCGGCTGACTCATCTAAGCGACGCAAACGTGTTGCCGCTGACATTCCTCCGGCGACACCACCAATAATGATTACGCGCATTAGTTTCTTACCAAAGGCAATCCAGCATTAGCCCAATCAATGACTCCACCATTCATGTTGAAGACATTAGTAAATCCAGCAGCTTGCATCACCTTTACCGCTTGCCCTGAGCGGTTTCCGCTACGACAGTAAACGGCATAAGTAGCGCTTTTATCAAGTGTTGCGATCTCATTTTCAAAGTTTCCACTCTGGAAATCAATCAGACGTGCACCCTCAATGTAACCCTCTGCAAACTCACCTGGTGTGCGTACATCCAGAGTTACAACACCTGGTTCAGCTGCTTTTGCTGAAAACTCTGTGACGTTCAGGTTATTTGCGCTTGAACTAGTTGAACACCCAGCAAGCAAAAGGGCGACTGCGATAAGTGCGATTACTTTTTTCATTTTTCTCCTATGCCAAAGATAAGAACAGTTTTTGTAATTGTGCGGTGACGGCATCAGAGTTGTTCTTGCCCTCAACGATGCACTCCTTCAGACTTGCTGAAATCAAGGTGAATGCAGCGGTATTCACCGCTTTGGATACAGCAGACATCTGCGTCACAATCTCATCGCAGTTTCGGCCTTCTTCAAGCATGCGTGCTACAGCACCTAGCTGACCCTGAGCACGTTTAATTCGCTTGGCAATCGCCACAATCTGCTCTTCATCAGAGAGAACATGGACAACTTTTTTTGTAGCCATGATTAACAGGCGCAGCGATCTGCTTCAGCTACTCCTGCTAAAGCCTGCTCAATATGCTCACCGCAACCTGACCAAGTGGCCTTCTTGCAGATATGGCATGTGACTTGTGAACACATAATTAATCTCCTTAGTTGATTTACCTAAGGAAAAGTTACCATACCCCCGGGGGTATCTGTCAAAGACCGGTGATCTTGACCGCGGCGAGGGCTACCCCTGCTACAACTACCCAGGCAACCATTCCCATAGCCATTGGACGTGGGCCGATAGCTCGGATCGCCTTCCATCTGACACCTGAGCCCAGGGCAACTAAACCAGCGCCGAGCATCAACTTACTGAGTAAAACAATGTTGTCATGCAGGCCGTCATTGATATCTACAAGGTTGTTCAGCGTTGCAACTGCGATGAAGCCCAGAACAAAAAATGGAATAAGTGGAACCTTTGCAGATTCAACCTCTTGCTTACCTTGCGACGATAACCAACGTCGATGGCGTAAAGACAAAATCAAAACAATTGGGGCTAGCAGGCACACGCGTGCAAGCTTTACAACGATCGCATACTTATCAGCATCATCTCCCCAAACAGATGCGGTTGCTACAACCTGCCCAACATCATGCACCGCAGCACCTGCCCATGCACCGAATTCGCGAGTGTCGAGATTGAGTGCATGGCCAATCAAAGGCAACATAAAGATTGATAGCGTTCCACAAAGGGCGATTAAACCAATTGCATACGAGGTCTCTTCTTCTGTTGCACGTGTTTGAGGTTTGATCGCCGCAACAGCGGTTGCTCCACAAACACCAAAACCGACACCGATAAGAAGTCCAAGCTCGCCAGACATCTTGAAAAGCTTTGATAAACCAAGAATTCCAAAGATGGTGAAGGTAACCACAATGATTACTGTGATTACACCTTTGAGTCCTATCTCCTTTAGGGATACAACACTTACCTGTGCACCTAACAATGCAACACCTATACGCATAATTGTCTTACTGGAAACTTTGGTTGCAGGAGCTGCAAATGTTGGCCACTGCGCAAAGTTTGCGACTAAGAATCCAAAAGCCACACATAAGGCAAGTGGACTAATTGCCGACTGCATCTGATTGATTTGAAAGGCAATCGCAACCAATACGCCTATTAAGCCAAAGCCTGGTGCATAGGTCTTTAACATTTAGAAACCAAGCTGGGTAAAGACCTGATCGGTAATGGTTATCTCATCATCAAGGTTCAGTTTTTCAGGGTTGACGCGGTTTGCACCTGGAAGGCGTCCACCTGCTGCACCAACCTCTGAGACAAACTCATTGGTGCGATTATTAGCGCCATCTACAGATAATTTAGCTGCATCAATAGCAAGAATAAAGTGAGAAATTTGCTGCGGAAGTGCATCTTGGCTCGGCGCGAACATATCTGGAATGTTCTTAGCCAGTGTTGGTCCAATCAACATGCCGGTCAAAGACTCAACAAGTACTGCGACCGCATAACCCTTGACCCCACCTAATGGTGCGAGCATTCCAGCAAGTGCTTCTTTAGCATCGGTTGTTGGTGCACCATCTTTAGTAAATGCCCAACCCGGTTCTAGCTCTGCACCTGCTTGTGCTTTGGCTTGAATCTTTCCACGTGCAACTGCGCTTGTTGCTAGATCAACAACTGTTGGTGGGTTTGTTGGAATACCTGCAGCAATTGGTGATGTAGATAGTAAGGCTTTGTTTCCACCCCAAGGTGGCATTACTGCTGGGCCTGTACTAAATGCGATACCAACTAAGCCACGATTGATCATGGGCCATACATAAATTCCAAGTGCGCCACAGTGATTGGAACGACCAACACCAACTGCTGCAACTCCATTTACCATCGCACGTTCTGCTGCAACCTCTGCAGCATGTTGTAGTTGCCAATGACCTAAACCATCATCGCCATCAAATACAACAAGGCTTGGTAGATCAGTAACAATCTTCAACTGAGCATCTGGCTTAATTCCACCTGCCTGTAAACGTGAAAGATAGAAGGGTAGACGCATTAATCCGTGGCTACCGATCCCCCAACGATCACTTGCAACAATGCAACGAGCAGTTGTTGCTGCTTGTTCTGCCGGAACTCCAGCTGCTTCAAGCAAAGATTGTGCTTTTGTGATTGCTGAGCCAACTGTTAGTTGAGGCATTTAATTACTGCTTTCCTTTAACGCCCCCACAGCATGTGTGGCGGGCTTTGAGTTTAAAACTAGTTCAATATTTGCAGTCAAAATCTGATTAATACGTAATTGGCTTTCCTTGGTAATTCCTGCCACGTGTGGGGTAAGAATTAGGTTAGGAATACTTTCCATCTCACCGGCTACAGGAGGCTCTTGAGCACGCACATCAAGTGCTGCTCCAGCAATGGTTTTAGCCTTCAGGGCCGCCATTAAATCAGCCTCATTTATGACTTCTCCACGACCTACATTGACGATGATCGCATCAGGCTTCATTAGGGCAAGAGTCTGCGCGTTGATAGTTCCATTTGTTTCAGGTGTTGAAGGCATATGAATGCTGACTACATCGCTGCGCTTTAGAACATCCTCAAATGTAGTTAACTCAATTCCTGAGAGATTCTTTGCATATGGATCAAAGCCGATAACTTCACAGTTAAATCCTTGAATCAACTTAGCGGTTGCAACTCCTGTTGCTCCACAGCCAAGTAAGCCCCACGTTAATCCTGAAAGCTCACGGCCTGGTGTACGAACCCAGCCACCATCGCGGGTTGCAAGATCATGTCCCGGAACATTGCGAAGTAATGCGAGTGCTAAACCAAGTGTTAACTCACCAACGCTGACCGCGTTTGCACCAAGACCCGCTACTACAACAACTCCTGCAGCATCTGCTGCTTTCAAATCTATATTGTCTAAGCCAACACCTGCGCGAGCAATTACCTTTAACTTAGGTGCAGCTGCAATTACATCTGCAGTTACCTTGGTTCGATTACGCACAACAAGTGCGGTTACATCCTTAAGCGCCGCTTTAAGCTCTTCTGGGTTGCTCCACAAATCATCATTACGAGTAATGGGAAAACTCCCTTCCAGTGCTTGGAAGGGAGTTCCCCATACATCTTCAGAAATCAGAATCATTATGCAGAGATGTACAACTTCGTGAATGTGAATTCGCGGTGACCCATAACCTCAGCCTTACATAGACGACCGTTAACGGTGTCATAAATGACATCCATCATCATGTCGCCAGCCTTAGTTAGGTCGTACTCGTAACGAAGCAAACCTGAAACATCAAGATCGATGTGCTCAGTCATTGACTTAGCAGTCTTAACATTTGCAGTTAACTTCAGAACAGGAACGATTGGGTTACCAATAACATTTCCTTGACCTGTTGGGAACAAGTGAATTACAGCTCCACCAGCAGCCATAAGAGTTACGCACTCAGCTGCAGCAGATGATGAATCCATGAAGTACAGGCCAGGGTTTGCTGGATCTGGCATTGCAGCAGGCTTTAGTACACCGACAACTGGGACGGAGCCAGTCTTAGCGATATTTCCAAGCGCCTTTTCTTCAATCGTTGTTAAACCACCAGCGATGTTTCCTTGTGTTGGCTGTGAACCAAGCAGGTTTGCACCGGTTGCTTCAATAACCTTGATGTAGTTGTCGTATGTCAACTGGAACAAGTCGCGAGTTGCTGCATCAATGCAACGCTCTGCGATCAAGTGCTCTCCACCTGTTAGCTCTGAAGTTTCTCCAAAGAAAACTGATCCACCAGCTTCGACCCAACGGTCAACAGCTTGTGAAGTTGTTGGGCAAGAGCCAAGACCAGATGTTGTATCTGATTCACCGCACTTGATTGACATGATCATGTCGCCCATTTCAGCCTCTGTACGAACAAGGCCTGAGGCATCTTGTAGGAACATTGCTGCAACGCGGCTTGCTTCCTGAATTACTTGTAGGTCGCCCTTACCTTCGATTGAAAATGCTGCAACTGGCTTTCCAGTCTTTGCAATTCCATCTGCAACACGTTGTGTCCACTTTGGTTCGATACCGATAACAACAACCGCTGCAACGTTAGCGTTAACGCCAGTTCCGATAAGTGTGTCAAAAGTGAGTTGTAGATCTTCACCAAATTGCAAACGACCAAATGCGTGAGGTAGTGCCAAAGTGCCGGGAATAACCTTTGCAACAGCTTCTGCAGCTGCATTTGAAAGATCATCAAGAGGCAAAATAATTACGTGATTGCGGATACCCATAGTGCCGTTTTCGCGGCGGTATCCCGTTAAGCGCGGCTTGCTTCCCATCGGTAACTCCTCATGTTGTGTGTGTGAATGTAATCGCCCTTTTTGATGGCAGCTGATGCGAGTCCGACTTTGATGCCGTACTTAATGATTGCGTCACCCTCAGCAAGATCTGTGAGTGCAAACTTGTGCCCAAGAGGAAGTGCGTGATTTAACACCTCGCTGCTCTCAGTTCCTTCTTTCACGGAACGACCGTGAACCTGTCTCTTATACACATCTGACGCTGCCGACGATCTACTCTGTG
>CALMBJ010000167.1 GCA_937860175.1 uncultured Actinomycetes bacterium | reverse complement strand
ATTGAACTCTGCGACAAAGGCTTTCCAGATTGGAGCCACTCAATAGCCGCCTTCACCGCTTCAAGGACTGGTGCCTTTTCCTTTGCAACGCGTGCTTCCTTTTCAAGGCGAGGAATCGCCTTTTCAATTGTCTGTAAATCTGCGAGCGCTAATTCTGTGTTAATCGTTTCCATATCTGATGCTGGATCTACTCGACCATCGACGTGAACAACATCGCCATCATTGAAAACACGGATGACCTGACAGATCGCATCGGTGTCACGAATATTTGTAAGGAACTTGTTGCCAAGGCCAGCACCTTCTGATGCGCCCTTAACGATTCCGGCGATATCTACAAAGGAGACGGTGGCTGGAAGTAGTTTTTCTGAAGTAAAGATCTCTGCAAGCTTTGCTAAACGCTCATCTGGCACTCCCACGATTCCCACATTGGGCTCGATGGTGGCGAAGGGGTAGTTAGCGGCCAAAACATTGTTCTTGGTCAGAGCATTAAAAAGGGTCGACTTTCCAACATTAGGCAGTCCGACGATTCCGATAGAGAGGCTCACTGGGGTAAGCCTACGCGGGATTGTCGGTGCTCCCTGCCACGATAGGCCCATGCCCGCATATGTAGTGACCCTATTAATAGGCCTTTTCGCAGGATCTGCGATCGGATACCTGTTCTCTGCCCTCAAATCCAAGGATTCGGCGGGTAATCAAGCCCTGCTCGATGATTACAAGGCTCAACTCGAAGCAGAGCGACGCAAGACAGAAAGTGCGATCACATTAAACGCCGAACTAGTTGCGGTGAAAGACTCTGTTTCAAAGTTAACCACCCAATCCAATGAGGCTAACCGCATCCGTACCGAGGCTGAGGCAAAGCTCAATACAACTATTCTGGAAATGCGTCGCGCATCTGAATCCATCTTTGATGAAACCAAGAAGATTGCAGGCGCACTTTCAAACTCACAGACCCGCGGAAAGTTTGGCGAGGCGCAGTTAGAGCTATTGCTACAGGGTGCAGGTCTTCGTGAGGGCCATGAGTACACCGCGCAACGATCAACAACAGACTCTGACTCATCTGGAATTCCAGATATCACCGTGTCAATGCCTGGCGGCTCACAACTTTTTATCGATTCAAAGTTTCCCTTTGAACGTTTTCTCGAGGCCTTTGGCACAGAGGATCAATCACAACGTGATGAGTATCTGCAGCTGCATGCCAAGGATTTATTGAAGCATGTTGAAGCGTTGGCAAAGCGTGGATATCACAAATCTCAGGGCTCACCTGATTTTGTTGTGCTCTTTGTTCCCTTTGAAACCTTGTTATCTGAGGCTTTGCGCCTAGATCCTATGTTCCTTGAAAAGGCCTTTAAATTAGGTGTCACCGTTGCAACCCCAACCTCGATGATGGCGCTACTGCGCACCATTGGTTACATCTTTACCCGTAACAAGTTGGCGGAGAACGCTGATGAGATTCAAAAGGTTGCAAGTACCTTCTTAAAGAACATCACCTTGCTGCACACCAAGATCGTTGCAGTTGGTAAGGCGATCTCATCAACATCTAAGGCGTATGAGGATTTGGTACCAACAGCTGAAAAGACTGTCCTGGCACCTGCTCGAAGAATTCATAACTTAGGTGTCACAGGTGATAAAGATAAGTTAGCGATTGAGTATCCTGAAGCCCCTGGTGCGGTTCGCGAGCTGAAAAGCGCAGAGCTTGAAACTGGGGATGATTACATCGATGCAGAAGAGGTAGATGAGCGATGAGCACACTTCAAAAGATTCAAATCCAGGGTCCTGGATTAAAGAAGCAGGGCATCGTCGTATTGCAGTTTCTCTTTATCGGCTTCTTTGTCTTTATTGAGATGACCATCCGCACCGGTGTTGGAATCCTTACCGGAATCGCTATCTGTGCTGCGACCTTTGCATCAATACGTTTTGGTCGCCCCGGAACTACCTATGTTTCAGTTGTAACACCACCGTTGGCCTTTGCGGGCAGCGCCCTTTTCTTCACCATTTTGCTGGGTGGGTTTAGACCATCACGTGTTGGAGTTGATTTCATCGCAGCCCTTGCATCAGAGGCGCCATTTTTGATTATTTCAGCGTTGTATGGCTGGTTTGTCTATTTAAATCAAAAGGCAAAGGCAAAGCCTTCAAAGAAAAGAGCTGCGCAAAAAGCGGCTTAAGAGATTCCAGCCGCCTTCATATCCTTACGAAGCTCAGGTGGCAAAGCAAAAAGCAGTGACTCTTCAGCCGCTGTAATCTCCTGAACATCGCGGAAGCCATTTTCGGCAAGGACCGCCAATACATCCTTAACCAAGATCTCTGGAACTGAAGCGCCGCTAGTTACACCAATTGTTTCAACACCATCAAACCAGTGATCTTGAATCTCTTCTGCGTAATCAATCAGATGTGATGCCTTGGCGCCGTATTCAAGTGCAACCTCTGCAAGACGAACTGAGTTACTTGAGTTTTGTGAACCAACAACAATTACTAAATCTGCTTGTGGTGCAATTACCTTGATCGCCTCTTGGCGATTTTGAGTTGCATAACAAATGTCATCACTTGGTGGCGCTTGAATATCAGGGAAACGTTCCTTAAGGATCGCAACAGTTTCCATAGTTTCATCAACAGATAAGGTTGTTTGTGAAAGCCAGATTAAATTCTTTCCAGGAGTTGGCACGATGGTGCGTGCACCTTCTAGGCCATCAACGATGCGAACCTTGTCTGGTGCTTCTCCTGCAGTTCCTTCAACCTCTTCATGGCCATGGTGACCAATAAGCAAAATTTCAGCATCCTCTGTTGCAAAACGACGAACCTCATGGTGAACCTTGGTTACCAATGGGCAGGTTGCATCAATTGTCTTGAGGTTTCGCGCAGCAGCTTCTTCATGCCTGTCTCTTATACACATCTCCGAGCCCACGAGACAGGCAGAAAT
>CALMBJ010000166.1 GCA_937860175.1 uncultured Actinomycetes bacterium | reverse complement strand
ACAGGATTGCAGAAAAATCTGGTCACCATGCTGTGATTCGAAATGATTCTGTTCATATCTTGGCTCCAATGGAGTGGGCATCACAGCTTAATCAGGCCGCCTTTGATGCCGGAATAGTTTTAGCCCAACTTGCACCACAGCTACCAAATCTTGAAGAAACATTTTTTGAAATGACGGGGGATAAGTAATGTTTAATGTAATCAGAGCTGAACTCCGAAAGCTACGTCGCCCAACATTATTTTTTGGCACCATGGGTGCGGTTATCTTCTTTAGCGGTCTCTTTTCTGCTTTGTTGTACTTACTAATTGATTCACCTCAAGGAAATGCTGATCGTGGACAGGTAATCAGTCGCGAGGTATTGGCTCTTGCAAGTGGTGGAGTTCAAGGTTTTGCAAGTGTGGGTGGATTACTAGGAATCATCGCCTTGTGTGTCTTTGCAGCACAGACCGCACAGGAGTACACATACGGAACTCTGCGCAACTTGTTGGTTCGCCAACCAAGCCGCATGAAAATCTTGGCTGGAAAACTGATTTCGATGAAGATCTTCGCTCTTGTAATGATTCTGGTTTCGGCAGTTATCAGCATTGCAACATCTGTAATTTTGGCACCGACTGTAGATGTCTCTACTGATTTGTGGTTCACAAGCGCTGGAATTGAGTTCATCTACACAACATTTATCAATGTAACGATCTCGGTAGTCGGCTTTGGAATCATCGGAATGGTTCTAGGTCTCTTGCTGCGTTCACCAATCAGCGCAATCTCATTTGGCGTTCTTTGGCTATTAATTGTTGAGAATCTGCTGGTAGCGGTCAGAAATTCGACTCAATCATGGTTGCCCGGATCACAGTTGACGATTATTGCTTCCGGTGGAAATGCTGATGTCAGCTATTCACACGCTCTTGCCGTTGGCGGCGCTTATGTGGCCGTTGGCGCATTAGTAGCATCCATTCTCTTTGTTCGTCGTGATGTAGCTAATTAAGGACACTCACACCTAAAAACAGCTTTTTCCAAGGTTGGGGATTTATTCTTAAGCCCTTCCCTCCGAAAGGTTAATTGTGAAAAAAAGTTTTAGGGCGATTTCGCTTGCGGTAATTGTTGCTCTGGCGGTTCCGTCAGTTCCTTCATTTGCAGCCCCAAAACCAACCTTGGCCGAGATTGAAGCCGCAAAGAAGGTTGAAGCGGCAAGAAAGAAAGCAGCTGATGCACAGGCAAAAAAACTGGCAGCTGCAAATCAGAGTTTAAGAACACTTACGGCCAGAGCAAACGCTGCAACTGCGCTGTACAGAAAAGCTCAAGCTGAATTAGCGGTAGCAACAGCTGCGGCAAATATTGCAGCAAAGCATGCAGCTGAGACCGCAGCGGCAGTATCAGAAGCGCACAAGACAATTGGACGCCTTGCAGCTAACGCTTACATCATGGGTGGCAGCCTGACAGATGTTCAGCCGCTGCTTAGTGCAAATGGTCCACAAGATTTAATTGATCAACTTTCAACACTTGGAACTCTTGGTTCACAGAACACTGTGGCGCTGGAACGATTCAAAGTAGCTGAAGAAGAGGCACGCAAGGCAAAGAAGATTGCAGATGATGCACGTGCGGTGCAACAGATCGCAACACAAAAGGTTGCTGATACAAAGAAGATTGCAGATGATGCAAAGGCTGAACAAGCTAAAGAGGTAGCAAAGCTTCAAAAGGTGCAAGATGAGTTAATGCGCCAATTACTGAGCGCACGAAGAGTTCGAACCACACTTGAACAACAGCGACAGTTGGCATTGCTCGAAGAGAGCCAAGCAAGCAGAGCAACACAGACAACAGGCCAAAAGAATGTTTGGCCAGATCGTGGCTTTAAGGGTAGATCTACAATTAGAACAACTCAGGAGCAAAGAGATAGAGCGGTTGCATTTGCTCGAACTCAAGTTCTTGCCCGTAAACCATATGTTTGGGGCGCAGAAGGTCCTAACGCTTTTGACTGTTCAGGTTTGGTTTACGCGGCATATAGAGCAGCTGGTCTTGGTTGGCCAAACTGGGATCGCCTTAACTCAGCGCTGTATTCAAGCTATACCAAGCATGTTTCATTAAGAGAGCTTGTGCCTGGGGATCTGCTCTTCTACTCCTATAAGGGAACAATTTCGACAATTCACCACATCAGCATTTACGCCGGAAACGGAATGATGTGGGAGGCAAACTCAAAGGGTAAAGGCTTGTTGTTCTCAAATATGTACAGCATCAAGGGTTTGATGCCATTTGGTGGTCGCGTCTAAGACAGCACTACTCTTAAGCCATGACTACGGCGGTTCCAGCGGTTCGAAACGCTGTACGCACCTGGCTTGAGAAGTTTGAAGCTGGTGACACGGTTCTTGTCGCTGTGTCTGGTGGAGCAGATTCGCTAGCACTTGCTCACGCACTTTCAGTTGAGTCAAAAGAGTTTGTCATTACTGTTATCGGCGTAACTGTTGATCATCAACTTCAAGAGCAATCAGCGGTGCAAGCTGAAAAAGTTAAGGAGCAGTTAAAGCAGTTTGGTTTAGATTGCATCATTAAGAAGGTTAATGTTGATCTCAAAGGTGGATTAGAAGCTGCTGCTCGTTCTGCACGGTATGAAGCTTTACAAGAAGCGGCAAATGAGAAAAGAGCGGTTGCGGTTTTCCTGGGACACACACGTGATGACCAAGCTGAAACTGTTTTGCTCGGTTTAGCTCGTGGCTCTGGAACACGATCACTTTCTGGAATGGCCCATCACAATGGACTCTATGTGCGACCACTTCTTGAAATTACCCGAGATCAAAATGAAAAGTATTGCGAAGAGCTCAAGTTGAAGTATTGGAACGATCCTCATAATGAAAATCCAGAGTTCTCACGAGTGCGAGTTCGAACCGAAGCTCTTCCAGTCTTAGAAAAAAGTATCGGGCCAGGAATTGCAGAAGCACTCGCTCGCAGTGCACACCTGTTAAGAGATGATGCCGATGCATTAGATCACTGGGCAAAGCGAGAAGAGATTCATCTAGATCTATCTGATCTAGATTGTGACCACCTGCAGGGTTTGCCGCGGGCGATTAGGAGTCGGGTAATCAGAGCGGCGATCTATGCAGCAGGTGCCCCGGCCGGAATGGTCACGATGGAGCATGTGAGCGGGGTTGAGGCCCTAATCTCCGCGTGGAGCGGCCAAGGTGCGCTCAATTTGCCGGGCGGTGTGAAGGTTGAGCGGATTTCGGGCAGACTTTCGCTCTCACAGCACCGACCTTAGGGAGAACCGTGGACTTAGAAGCAGTCAAGGGCGATATTGAACGCGTAATCGTGACCGAAGAGCAGTTGCAAGCACGTCTTAAGGAGCTTGCCGCGCAGGTTGAAAAAGATTACGAGGGCCAGGATTTACTTCTTGTCGGAGTTCTCAAGGGCGCAGTTATGGCTGTTGCAGATTTTTCACGTGCATTACAACGCCACATCGATATGGATTGGATGGCGGTTTCATCATATGGATCCGGAACCAAGTCCAGTGGCGTCGTTCGCATTCTTAAGGATCTTGATCGTGACATCACCGGAAGAAATGTTTTGATTATTGAAGACATCGTTGACTCTGGATTAACACTTTCCTGGCTCAAAACAAATCTTGAATCACGTGGTGTTGGGTCGGTCGAAATCCTTTCGATTCTTCGCAAGCCAGAAGCTGCCAAGGTAGAGGTTGATGTTAAGTATGTCGGCTTTGATATTCCAAAGGATTTCGTAATTGGCTATGGTCTAGATTTTGATGAGAAGTACCGCAATCTTCCTTTTATCGCCGTGCTTGCTAAGCACATGTACGAATAATCTCTGGAGTCCCCACATATGTCACAGGTCCAAAAGCCAAAGAAGCCGGTAAAGAAGAGTTTTTCCGGTAAGCAAACATCTAAGAAAGCTCCAACCAGAAGTCAAAAACTTTTGCGTGGACCACTTTTCTGGATTGTTGCCGCAATCGTTGCAGTTACGGTTTTTGGACAAATCTCATCTGCTGGCAATCGCTATACACAAATTGAAACTTCTCAAGCGTTGGATGCAATTTCAAAGGCGCAGGTTCAATCAGCTGAGTTGGTGGATAGAGATCAAAAGATTCGTCTGATACTCAATCCTGGCAGCACAATTAAGGGCTCTTCAAAGGTTGAGGCTTTTTATGTTGCACGACAAGAGCCAACAATCGTTGATGCGTTAACAGGAAATCCACCTCCAAGGGGCTGGAATGTAAAGGTTCCTTCGCAATCAATCTTTGTGACATTCCTGTTTACAATCGTTCCCTTCTTGCTTATTGGATTCCTGTTCTTCTGGATGATGAGCCAGGCCCAAGGCGGAAATAAGGTATTCCAATTTGGAAAGTCGCGGGCAAAGCTTCAAGATCCTGATGTCCCTAAGACAACCTTTAAAGATGTTGCAGGTGCAGATGAAGCCCTTGCCGAACTTGATGAGATTAAGGATTTCTTAGCCAAGCCAGAAAAGTATGTACCGCTGGGAGCAAAGATTCCTAAGGGTGTTTTGTTGTTTGGTCCTCCAGGAACCGGAAAGACCCTTCTTGCGCGCGCAGTTGCTGGCGAAGCGGGAGTTCCTTTCTATTCAATCTCCGGCTCTGATTTTGTAGAAATGTTTGTTGGTGTTGGTGCGGCACGTGTTCGTGATCTTTTCGCGCAAGCAAAAGAGAATGCACCTGCAATTGTATTCATCGATGAAATTGATGCTGTTGGTCGCCAACGTGGCGCTGGTATGGGTGGCGGACATGATGAACGCGAACAAACCCTGAACCAACTTCTTGTTGAGATGGATGGATTTGAAGATAACTCAAAGGTTATTTTGATTGCAGCTACAAACCGTCCAGATGTTTTGGATCCCGCACTTCTTCGCCCAGGTCGTTTTGATCGCCAGATCGCAGTTGACCGCCCAGATCTAAAGGGTCGCGAAGCAATTTTGCAGGTACACGCAAAGGGCAAGCCAATTAGCGATGAGGTAAAGCTAGTTGATTACGCACGTCGCACACCTGGTTTTACAGGTGCAGATCTAGCAAATGTTCTCAATGAGGCAGCGCTGCTATCTGCTCGCGATAACAAGACAGCTATTGGCAATGTAGAGCTTGATGAAGCTATCGATCGTGTAATGGCAGGCCCACAACGTAAATCACGTTTAATGAATGATGAAGAACGTCGAGTTACCGCCTATCACGAAGCAGGTCACGCACTTGTTGCACATGCTTTGCCGCACACAGATCCAGTGCACAAGGTTACGATCATGCCTCGCGGACGCGCACTTGGTTACACAATGGTTCTTCCAGATGAAGATAAGTACTCAACAACACGTAACCAATTGTTAGATCAATTGGCGTACTCACTAGGTGGTCGTGCTGCAGAAGAGCTAATCTTCCACGATCCATCAACTGGTGCATCAAATGACATTGAGAAGGCAACAGCGCTTGCACGTGCCATGGTTACCCAGTACGGAATGACCTGTC
>CALMBJ010000165.1 GCA_937860175.1 uncultured Actinomycetes bacterium | reverse complement strand
TAATTGGAGTCTGTGTTGAACCTGGACCAAAGTGTCCATCAACTTCACCGGCGATAACACGTAACAATGAACCACCATCAGCGGTTGTTAACAACGCAACATCTTTGGCACGAACATCCTGGTATGCAGGAGGAGACCACTTCTTTGCCGCTGGCAAGTTAACCCACAACTGGAATCCGTGGAATAAACCACCGGACATAACCAAACTCTCTGGTGGAGTTTCAATGTGAAGAATTCCAGCACCCGCTGTCATCCACTGTGTATCGCCATTTGAAATCGATCCGCCGCCACCATTGTTATCTTGGTGATCAAAGATTCCATCAATAATGTATGTAACTGTTTCAAAGCCGCGGTGTGGGTGCCATGGAGTTCCCTTTGGCTCACCTGGTGCGTACTCAACCTCACCCATTTCATCTAAGTGAATAAATGGATCAAGCTCTGCTAAATCAACACCTGCAAATGCGCGACGAACTGGAAAGCCTTCGCCCTCGAAACCTTGTGGCGCAGTAGTAATGCTCTTTACCTTGCGTGCACGTGCACCAGGAAGTTCGCTTACGCGAGGCAATACGGTGATGTCGCTGACGGTTACTGCAGGCATTGTTGGCTCCTTAGTTCAGAACCTCAGAGTAATTGAACTTTCAACTACCTGCAACTCAGAAGTTTTAGAGTGCTTTGAGCGCAGAAACGACCTTGGTCAATGAAGCCTTGGCATCGCCGAAGAGCAACATCGTCTTTGGATCGTACAGAAGCTCATTCTCAATGCCAGCAAAACCTGGGCGCATAGAACGCTTCAGGAAGATGATGTTGGCGGCGTTACTTACCTCAAGGATTGGCATTCCGTAGATTGGGCAACCCGGTGTTGTCTGTGCTGCAGGGTTCACAACATCGTTTGCACCGATAACGATCGCAACATCTGTCTGACCAAAGGTTGGATTGACCTCATCCATTTCAGCTAATTGATCGTAAGGCACATTTGCCTCCGCTAGTAACACATTCATGTGTCCTGGCATACGACCTGCAACTGGGTGAATTCCGTAAGCAACATCGATGCCCTTTGAAATCATTAAATCTGCAAGTTCACGAACTGTGTGTTGAGCTTGTGCAACCGCTAGACCAAATCCCGGAACGATAACAACGCGACGTGCATAGTTGAGCAAGATCGCAACATCATCAGGTGAACCAGAACGCACCGGACGTTCCTCGCCTGCAGCCGCTGCATCTTGTGGCTTTGCAGTAAATGCACCAAACAAAGTTCCAAACAATGAACGACCCATCGCCTCTGCCATCAAGCGGGTCAAGATTGTTCCTGATGCACCAACAAGTGTTCCTGCAATGATCAACAGCGTTGAATCAAGCACGTAACCGCTTGCGGCCACTGTTAAACCAGTAAATGCGTTTAGCAAAGAGATAACAATTGGAACATCTGCGCCACCAACAGGAAGCACAAACAAAACACCAAAGAGCAAGGAAAGCGCAGCTAGTATCAATAGCCTGTCTCTTATACACATCTGACGCTGCCGACGATCTACTCTGTGTAGA
>CALMBJ010000164.1 GCA_937860175.1 uncultured Actinomycetes bacterium | reverse complement strand
ACTCGTACCTTCCGAAACTTTGATAGCAAGAACCAAGGCACGATGAATATGTTCAAAGCCATGGCGGTCTCTTGCGACACTATTTGGTATCAAATCGCCTTTGATGAATGGCTCCGTGATGGTGGTTTGAAGCCTAAATCAAACCCAAATGATTACTTCTTCAATGCGGCCAAGGCCTTTAACTTCACCCAAAAGGTTGGAATCGATCTTCCATCTGAATCATCATCACGTCTTGCAGATCGCGACTACAAGAAGAGCTGGTACGAGCAGAACAAAGACTTCTTTTGCAATTACAAAGAACGAGCAACTAAGGCACAGCAGTCAGCATTTTTACTTCAGCTTGCAGCGGAAAACTGTGCAGATGGTGACAAGGTTCGTGCCGGAGATGCTGTGAACTTCTCTATCGGACAAGGTGACACCGTTCTCACACCACTAAAGCTGACACAGATGTATGCCGCAATCGCTAATGGCGGAACAATCTGGCAGATGATGATTGCAAAGGCGATCGTAAAGACCGATGGAACAGTTGTTAAGACATTTACACCGAAGAGACTTGGCACCATTAAAACCGCACCTTCAAATTTAGCTTTCTTACGTGGTTCACTACGTGAGGTTGTTACAACCGGAACTGCAGCAGGTGCTTTTGCAGGCTTCCCTGTAGAAATTAGTGGAAAGACCGGAACCGCTGAAGTCTTTGGTCGAAACCCCGATGGTTCAGCTAAAGATGACACATCATGGTTTGCATCCTATGCACCAACCAAAAACCCACGCTACGCAGTTGTGATGATGGTGGGCCAGGGTGGTTTCGGTGCATCAACTTCAGGTGTTGGTGTTCGCAGAATTTATGAATCACTATTTGGCGTAACGGGTGGAAAAGTTGTTCCTGGCGCGGCGTTGTTCCCTGAAGGCAAACCACCAACAAAGCTGCCTAAGATTTCACCAGCTACGAAACCTAAGGAGGCGAGCAAGTGAGTCAGATTGCAGCGCGCCAAAGGTTGTATCGACGTAGCCGCCAATCCTTAGTTCATGGCTGGGATCCGGTTTTAACAGCTGTAGTCGGACTGCTTTTAATCATTGGAACCTTATTGGTGTGGTCGGCCACCCGCGATTGGTACATACGAAATGGTCTAGATGGCCAGTACTACTTAAAGCGCCACGTTATTAACATTCTGATTGGCGGCGTCCTTGCATATGGCGCAACCATTATTGATTACCGCTTACTTCGTGCCTACACACCATTCTTATGGGGAGCCGGAGTTTTAGGTTTGATAATTGTGTTGATTCCGGGCCTAGGTGATGAAAAAAATGGTGCTCGCGCCTGGATCAACCTGCCTGGCGGATTCCAGATTCAGCCGGCAGAGCTGGCAAAGATTGCGATCATTATTGGAATGTCCATGATCTTGTCGGAGCGAACCCATGACAGCAATGAGCCGACAAGTAGGGATGTACTTCAGGCATTAGGAGTCGCTGCGATTCCGGTGCTCTTGATTATCTTGCAACCCGATATGGGAACCATTTTGATTATCGCCGCCGCGGTAGTAACAATCATTGCAGTATCTGGTGCACCTGCACGTTGGGTTGCCGGATTGTTATTGCTTGCAGTGCTGGGTGGATTTGTTGCCGTTAAAGCTGGCGTCATTAGTGAGTATCAAGTAAACCGCTTGCAAACATTTGTTGATCCCAACGCCGATACCCAAGGTGCGGGCTATCAACTTCGACAGGCAAGAATTACCGTTGGTTCTGGTGGATTACTTGGAACCGGATTATTTGAGGGCCCACAAACAAGTGGTCGCTTTGTTCCGGAACAACAAACAGATTTTATTTTCACTGTAGCTGGTGAAGAGTTGGGCTTTCTTGGAAGCGGATTTATTTTAATTTTGTATCTCATACTGCTGATGCGAGCCTTTTCTATTGCGCGCCGAGCAGCTGACCCCTTTGGGCGGTTGGTGTGTACGGGTGTGATCGCATGGTTCTCTTTCCAGATTTTCGAAAATATTGGAATGACATTGGGCTTGATGCCTATGACAGGGGTGCCACTGCCATTTTTGTCCTACGGTGGATCATCGATGTTTGCGACGATGATTGGCTTTGGCCTTTTGCAGAATGTTCACGCTCGTTTACGCGGGTAAATAGGCAAATCAGCCCCGCTCTGCCATAATTAAGCCACCAGTTCAGCGCGGCTCGCGATCAATCGCGATACAAGCCCAGCGCGAACGGTACGGAAAACCCAACAGGATTTTTTAAGAAGATATAGCTCCGCAAGGGGCATAAAGGATTTGGTGCCATGGCGATTGAGCCTAAAACACCGCGCAAGCGTGCGGTTAAAAAAGCATCTGCAAAAGCAGATGCCCCAGTTACTGAGCTGTCTCTTATACACATCTGACGCTG
>CALMBJ010000163.1 GCA_937860175.1 uncultured Actinomycetes bacterium | reverse complement strand
GGGTAAGAGTTCTGTTCAACTAAAGAGTTCCAACTAGATCTAACCGCTGGCAAACCCTTAGGCAGATTCATATCACCGATGATCAACACCTGTGTTCCATACTTTTCTGAAAGAGTTGCCGCCCACCGCTTAATCTTTCGCAACTGGCGGTAATTCACAAAAGGTACAAATGACAGGTGGGTGTTAATTACCGTCCAGCCATTTTCCAAGGTTGCAGCTAAAGCAACGCGTGGTTCATCTGCAACATAAATCGCCCGTACTGATTGCTTACCTTTTTTGTTTTCAGCAGGAATCACTAACGGCATTCCAAAGGGGGATTTACCTAAATCAAGCCGGTCCCAGTGCTTAACAGGAATCTTTGAAACAACTCCGATTCCATAACTTCCTTCGGTATGCGAAGCCTTATTTGCTTCTAGATTTTCCGCGGTTACAACTGTGAGATCTAAAGGATCTAACTTTCGCCATTTAGATCCTGGCTCTCCAATGATTACAGGAGCAAAACCCCAATGCTGCGTTCTCATCGCTTCAGCAACTAGTTGAGTTTGTGAAATTACTCCCGAACGCACCAACTGCTCATCAACCTCTTGAATCCCAATGACATCAGCGCCAATAGCTTGAATCGCTTCACCTAGCTTTTGCTGGTCGGCGGCAAGGTCATTGGTAGGCGGGATAGCCATTCCATGCAGCAGATTCCATGAGGTTACGAGCACGAGCCAAGGCTAGTAGCGTTGGCCCCTATGAGCGCGCGCAATCCTGATTCCATCCCCGCCTCGCTCTCGCCTATCAATCGTGAAAGCGAGCTGCGCACAGATGCGGCCAAATTAGCCGAGCTGTGGAGTTCAGCGCAGATCATTCATATGGTCGATACCCGTTTAAGCGCAACCGATGACTCACTGACCTTTATCGATGCTGATGCAGTTGCCGCACTTTCTGATGTTTTTGTAGAAGGTGAACGATTCTTTTTAGGAATTGGCCGCGATGATAATCAGGCCTACTTTGCTTGGCGCACCACCTGGATCAATCCGCCGGTAGATGATGGCACTGAAGAGTTTGAAAAGCATAAGTACGAAGGTTTCAAAACCTTGCGCGAAATCGGCGGCAATCTTGATGGTGATGATTTGGCACTTGCCATGCACGCGGTTGGTTTAGCTAACTGGCATTCAACCCATACCCACTGTGCAAGATGTGGTGCAAAGACACAGAGCGATCTTGGTGGCAGCGTTCGTGTGTGCCCAGTTGATTCAACTCAACACCATCCACGCACCGATCCAGCTGTGATTGTTTTAGTAAAAGATAAAGATGATCGAATTCTTTTGGGACATCAACCTGTGTGGCCAGCTAAGCGCTTCTCAACTTTTGCAGGCTTTGTCGAAACCGGTGAATCATTTGAAGAGTGCGTTTCCCGCGAAGTCTTTGAAGAAGCTGGTGTCTATGCATCAGACATTAACTATCTAACATCACAACCTTGGCCATTTCCGGCATCGATCATGATCGCCTTTGAAGCGATTACTCATCGCCCAGAAGAGGCTCGTCCTGATGGCACTGAAATTACTGAAGTACGCTGGTTTTCACGTGATGATATGAAGGCGGCGGTTGCAGCAAATGAGCTTTTGTTGCCTCCAACCATGTCGGTTGCACGTCGCATGATTCAGGCTTGGTACACCGCTGTAGATGGATACACCCGTGATCAATTACGCGGCGGTGAATCGTGGAGACCGTAGGAAACCCACGCGCAGAAGAGATTCTGGAAGCTTTAGATAATGAACAACGCGCGGTAGCACTTGCTACTCGTGGCCCAGTCTGCGTTATCGCAGGTGCTGGTACCGGAAAGACCCGCGCAATTACCCATCGCATCGCATACGCCGCTGCGATTGGAACTATGGATCCGCATAAAGTTTTGGCGCTGACCTTTACCGCACGTGCTGCTGGTGAAATGCGCACCCGACTTCGCTCGCTGGGTGTGCCATCAGTAGCCGCCCGCACGATTCACGCTGCAGCGCCTGTCTCTTATACACATCTCCGAGCCCACGAGACAGGCAGAAA
>CALMBJ010000162.1 GCA_937860175.1 uncultured Actinomycetes bacterium | reverse complement strand
CTGCAGACCTAAGGATGAGATATCAACCTTTGCATGTACCCCTTTGCGTGAGACAAAAACCAGAATTGATTGATCCTTAGATTCGCGAAGATAGAGAATGAAATCTTTTTCCGCAGCAACCCACCGCAGGCCACCATTAATTAGAGCATCATTACTCTTGCGAATCTGGATCAGCTCTTGAACCTGCGCCATAAAGCTGTGATCCCATTGTGAGCGATCATCCCAGTTAATGGTACGGCGACCATCTTCTCCCCAAGATCCTTCAAGACCGATCTCATCTCCGGCAAAGATTGATGGAACGCCTGGGTAGGTCAGAACCATTGTCATGGCTGATAAATGAGAGGGGACATCGCCCATTACAACTGTGCGAAAACGTGCGGTGTCATGGCTATCGAGTAACACCATACTTGCGGTCACACTTCTCCACGGAACAGATGCGTTGAACTGCTTCATGCTGTTGATCAACTGTTGACCTGAAATCTGTGGCATCGCAAAGGGCAGACCCTGAAAGCCGCCGCCGATCTCTGAGTTGCGATTGAGCCAGTTCCATACCGGGCGCATAAAACCTTGATAATTCATCGCTCCATGCCATCCAAGACCGTTCAGATCACTAGCGACAAAATCGCCGTTTTCTGCAACTAGCCATGCATCTGGGTTTGTTTCATCCATCGCCTGCCGAATACCGTGCATGACATCATCATGTAAATCATCTGCGCCTAAACGACCCGTCATGTTTCCTACATCGATGCGCCAACCAGACATTCCATATTGTGGCGAAATCCATTTACGCACAATTGAGTTTTTGCCCTTGTACATCTCATTTTTTAGCGCAGCAGAGTTAAAGTTAAGTTTTGGCAAGGATGCTAAACCCCACCACCCAACGTAGCCATGCTTAACAGATTTGTCCCAGTAAAAATATGAACGCTCTTTTGCGGTTTTACTCTTCTTAGCTTTTGTAAGCCAGGGATGGCCCGCTCCACAGTGATTAGAGGTTAGATCTCCCATGATTCGAATTCCGAGCTTGTTTGCCTTTTTCACAAGCGAGAAGAGCGCTTTGTTTCCACCAAGGATTGGATCTACCTCTGTAAAACTGCTCGCGTCATAACGATGGTTTGATCGTGATGGAAAAAATGGAGTGAAGTAGATTCCGGTTACACCTAATTTGTGGATGTGATCTAAATGCTCTTCTACACCCGGAATGTCTCCGCCATATAGTTCGCTGCTCGTAAACTCGCCGCGACCCCTGGGTAACTCATTCCAATCCCGTGGATGTGCCCAATCTGGAACTGGATAGATGTTTTCTGATTTAGCAAAGCGATCTGGAAATATCTGATAAAAAACAGAGGATTTAATCCATTCGGGGTTAGCCGGTACCGCAACTATTTGAAAATCATTGTTGGTGTGGACATCATGATCGGCCAGGCCAAAGGCGTTAAGCCAGTCGTATCTGTCGCGTGAGACAAAGACAAAGCGATACAAGGTGTGGGTGTTAATGATTGGAACCTCAACCTGAAACCAGCTTTCGGTGCCGTTATTTGAGGCTAAAAGCAGCTCATAGCTGCGTGGTTCGCCATCTTCGTAGATTCGAATAAAGCCTTTTTCAAAGGTATATGAGTTTGGAACTCGAACCTTAAGAACCACCTTGTCACCAATGCGCGGTGCGCTATTGCTTACATAGAGATCGCTGCCATCATGGTGCGGGAATGCGGATAGTTGTACTTGGTAGCTCAAACCTTGCTCCCTTCGAATTTGTAACCTCTGCCTTTACCTGCACAGTTTTGCCCTCAAACTCAAGCGGGTCGAGATACACCATGTATGGCGAATTAGTATCTGTTCCCAAAGAGCTCCATGGTTGATCAGCAGATGTGCGACTAAAGAAGGTTACCTGCGCTAAATCCTTTGTTGTAATGGCGGCTTTGGTTTCATAGTAACCAGTTAAGAAATCTAACTTTGCCGAAACCTTACCGACCTTTACCACTGTCTGATCTATCTTCTGGTTTGCCTTTAGCACCACGGTAGACAAGGCAGGAACTGTAATGG
>CALMBJ010000161.1 GCA_937860175.1 uncultured Actinomycetes bacterium | reverse complement strand
TTCTGCCTGTCTCGTGGGCTCGGAGATGTGTATAAGAGACAGCTTCAGGATTATCGACACGATGCTCAAGGGTGTAACCAGAATCGGTGAGATAAAACCCAGGAAATGCCGTTGTCTGGTAACCAACAAGGCTGATTGCCAATGTTTCAAGTCGCTCGAGAGTTGCAGGAACATCCAAAATTGATTTTACGCCGGCACAGATCATCGTCATATCAACATTTGCTAGCGCGGTTAAATCGGCAGACTCATCAAAGGACTCATTAGCTCCGCGATGGACTCCACCTAGGCCACCAGTTGCAAAGACATGGATTCCGGCCAAAGCTGCAATATGCGCAGTTGCTGCAACTGTGGTTGCTGCGCTTTTTCCTTGCGCGACAATAATCGCTAGATCGCGGATTGAAGCCTTAGAAATGTCGTCGCGGTTAGCGATCGCTTCCAGTTCAGATCGTTCTAGGCCGACCAAAATCTTTCCATCAAGCAATGCGATCGTGGCAGGAACCGCACCCGCATCACGAACAATTCGCTCACACTCAAGGGCTACCTCAAGATTTGAGGGACGTGGCAATCCGTGGCTAATAATCGTGGATTCCAGAGCAACTATTGGCTTTCCAGCCTTGAGCGCATTGGCAACCTCAGCCGATAACTTGATCGCTTTTTCCATAGCCAAACTCTAGTGCACTCTCGTGCGAGAATTAGCACGTGCATTTGTCCCAGATAACTCCTTCTATCTTTTCATCCCTTGGGTTGGACAGTGCCGTTGATCACTTAGCGGTCGGGCAATCGCCTATGGGGCGTGAGCTTTTATTTCTTATCGATGGCTTTGGTTTTGATACTTTGTCGCAGTATGCCGACGCAATGCCCACAATGAGCCGCATGTTTAATCATGGCTTGGTACAAACATCATTTCCATCAACTACTGCAACCTCCCTTGCAACATTAACAACCGGTGAGCTTCCGGGTGTGCATGGAATGTTGGGATACACGGTTCAGGTGCCACGTAGTGGCGGACGTCTGCTCAATGCATTGAAGTGGGATGAACGGGTAGATCCAGAAAACTGGCAACCTGTAGAAACACTTTTTCAGCGCGGCGCCAAGAGTGGAATAACAGTTACACATGTTGCGGCAAAACGTTACGAAAACTCTGGCTTCACCCGTGCTGTATTCCGTGGCGCCGAGTACAAAGGCGCAAATGTTTTTACAGATCTGATTAGTGAAACAAAGTCGGCGCTTCAAAAGACACCTTCCTTTGTCTACCTATATGTCAATGATTTAGATTCTGCTGGCCACTCCGATGGAGTCGGTAGCGATAAATGGTTAGCAGCGCTTTCGGCAATTGATCAGATGGTTTCGCAACTCATGAAAGAGGTTCCTAAGGGAACACGAATCTGGGTTACCTCTGATCACGGAATGATTAATGTGCAGGAAAAGATCGTTCTTGGTCAGGACAATCCGCTCTTAACCGGAGTTAGCGTGATTGCGGGAGAGCCGCGTGCACGTCATATCTACTTAAATCAAGATTCCTCTGAGTTTCGCAAAGAAACTGCATCTTTATGGCAAGAGTATTTGCAGGATAAAGCCTTAGTGCTAACCCGCGAACAAGCCTTGTCTAGCAATCTTTTTGGCGCAGATGTGAGCGCCGATGCGGCAGATCGTATGGGTGAGATTATTGCGATTGCTCATGGCGGCTTAGTTTTACTAGATCCAGAACGTGCCGATAAAGAAGGCTCAATGGTGGGACACCATGGTGGAGATAGTGAGATTGAATCGCAGGTTGGTTTACTGACAACAACCTTGAGCTAAGCGTTAGTTCTTTGGATCCTCTGGCTTAATGCCAAACATAATTTCATCCCAGCTAGGAACCTTTGCACGTGCGGTGATTCCATCACGTGAAGCCTCATCATCTGGCTCTTCACGAATAACAGCAAGGCGTGGAACCTCGCGGATAGGTTCAATCTCTTCATCTAAATCATCCTGAATATCCTCTTTGCGGAACTCGCTGTACACATCGATGATGCGGCGCTCAGAGGGGTGAGAAGACTCGGTGGGGATTAGAGCAGCGGTTGGAAGTTGGCGAGGAGCAGGCTCATCACCCATCATCCAGCGCGCATTCTCATCCATAGATGTAACTGTGCGAAGGGTTGCATCAAAGCGCCACTGAGCAATTCCAACACCAGAGGTGTTTGGGTAATGAAGTTCGATGGTCCAAGTTCCATCCTCTAAACGCCATGTGTCCCATGAGAGTTCAGATGAATCAATATTGCGAGGTGCAAGACGAGAGATAACTACACCAAGCAAGGTAACGGCATCACGATCGCCTTCTTTGCGGATAGTGATCTGTTGCGCTTGATCAATAATGTAAATGCGCTCAGAAAGAATTGGACCTGCAAAGCGTTCAACTTTTTCTATTGTTGTGTCATTTTCACGAGCGATTTGTTCTGCGGTTTGTCCTGCACGAAGCAATCGCTGAATCTCTTTGATTGAAATACTTGGCTCATCATTTGCTGGAACCGCCATCAAACGTTGCTGATTTACAGTTGCACGCAATGTGTCAGAAACACGAACAGTAAACTCTTGTCCATCATTGTCATGCAAAGAAAGGTAGAGACCATCTTCGGTCTTGCCGTTTAGTCGTAGCTCAGTCACGAGCATGAGAGTAGCCGATGAGGCCCTTATAAGTCTGGAAATACGGAAGTGTGGCTGCACATGCCGCGATCATGAATCCCAGGGGAACCCAATATGCGATGTCTGCACCCTGTCTCTTATACACATCTGACGCTGCCGACGATCTACTCTGTGTA
>CALMBJ010000160.1 GCA_937860175.1 uncultured Actinomycetes bacterium | reverse complement strand
TGTCTCGTGGGCTCGGAGATGTGTATAAGAGACAGCTTAAAAGTCGAAGCACTTGAGTTTGCTCAATTGCTACTGTGATTGAGACATCTCCCCCCAGTGCATTCTTTGAATCATCGAGTCCGATCAAGCTCACGCCACCGAGAATCAAGATCGGGTCCATAACACCTTCTCCATTACGTGAATCAAGTACCCAATAGATGTCTACAGCATCGCCAACCTGTATTTCAGATGCTAGATCGGCAAAACGTAGACTTAAGGGAACAGCGCTCATATTCATAGCCTGAGATGTTGTTGTTAGATCTGATGTTGAGATTACTTCACCAGCATTCATGGTTCGTGTTGCTACTAAACCAACTACCTGCTCAGAGACGCTCAGGTAGTTTTCGGAGCTACTGCCAAGATTCATATGTGCTGCTACAAGATCAGATGAAGTTATGAGATGGCCAGGTGCAAATGAGTTGGCAACTACCCAATAGTGTGCACCCTTATTTGAATAAGTTGAGATAAAAAAGGCTGAGGCAAATGCGGCAATTATCAAGGTAACCGCTAAGGGCATTCGTGCACTGTAAGAACTCTTTTTATTTTTCATAGCGGTACCCAACGGGTTGCAGTGGCCCTTTTCTAAAACTTATCCACAATCAGTCATAGGTATGAGACCTTTCTAGCCAAAGGGCTGAGTTTGCACATACATAAAAGGGAAAAGGTGCTCCCATGACTACCCAACTTGAGTATGAACAAGCCCCACGATTTACATCCATCAATCTTCTGCCGATCTCAAGTGATCCAGATGAGGATTTTCTCCATCCAGTTCTTGAGATATTCAAACCAGAACCAAAGCCCCAAGAAGTTCAGAAGCCCCGGCTCTACTTAGTGCCCAGCAACTTCGGAGAAGAGTACGACTCTGATTTTGCACCACAACCAACCTCTGCTGAGGAGCTACCAGCTATCGAGCCTTTAACCGTTCAATTTATTCATAACGCGGTTGAGATCTGGGCGGGAAAGCGATCTGCGCAACAACTGCAACATCTATGTCACTACAAGGTATTTGGTGAGCTTCAAAAAATGGCTGGCTCACTCAAGGAGATTGGAAGGGTACGCAAAACAAGGGTTACGCAACCTTTGGATGGAGTGTGTGAAGCAACAATTACCCTTCGCTTTGGCGAACGGTTAAGAGTTGTTGCAATCAGATTTGAAGGGCTAGATGGACGGTGGCTATGCACCTGTCTAACACTTATCTAAAGTTAAGCAGCGCCTCCGTGGCAACGCTTGTACTTCTTGCCTGAGCCACATGGACATGGTGCGCTTCGAGAAACCTCACCAGTCGTATGAACACCAGTCTCATCAGCTGCTGTGTACTGCAAACCTCGCTGAGACAATTGCTTAGCCTCAAGACCTGGAGCTACAACTTGATTGCTGGCGCTCTCAACGGTGACTTCGATGTTAAAGACAAGACCTGCGATCTCTTCTTTAATTGCATCCATCATCGCTGCGAATAGATCAAAGCCCTCTTTTTGGTATTCAACGAGAGGATCACGTTGTGCCATCGCGCGAAGACCAATGCCCTCTTGCAAGTAATCCATTTCGTATAGGTGCTCACGCCACTTGCGATCAAGAACTGAAAGCAAGACTCTGCGCTCTAGCTCACGCATTACCTCAGCACCAAGTGCTTCTTCTCGCTTTGCGTACGCTAATTCGCAATCCTCAAGAATCTGTGCGGTAATGAAATCAACATCTAGCCCTAAACGTGAACCAGCTCTTGCCTCTAATTCTTCGATTGTGAAGGAGATTGGATAGATGGTCTTGAGCGCAGTAAATAGGGTCTCTAGATCCCAATCCTCTGCGTAGCCTTCAGCGGTTGCAGCGGTTACATATGCGGTCAAGGTGTCGCCAACAAAGCGAGCTACCTGATCCTTGATATCTGCACCCTCTAGAACGCTACGGCGCTCACCGTAAATCACGGTGCGCTGGCGGTTCATGACATCGTCATACTTCAAAACATTTTTACGCATTTCAAAGTTCTGCGCCTCAACCTGAGTTTGAGCAGATTTGATTGCATTTGAAACCATCTTTGATTCGATTGGAGCATCATCTGGAAGACCTGCAGCGGTAAGGAAGCGCTCAACCATTCCGGAGTTAAATCGACGCATCAAATCATCTTGAAGTGAAAGGTAGAAACGTGACTCTCCTGGATCGCCTTGACGACCTGAACGTCCACGTAACTGGTTATCGATACGACGTGACTCGTGACGTTCTGTACCAAGTACATAAAGTCCGCCTAGCGCAACAACCTCTTCATGACCGGTTGCAACCGCAGCCTTTTGGCGGGCAATCTCTGCTGGCCACTCCTTCTCGTACTCTTCAGCGTTATCGACTGGAGAAATTCCACGACGTTGTAGTTCAAAATCTGCCATGAACTCTGGGTTACCACCCAACATGATGTCGGTACCACGACCGGCCATGTTGGTAGCAACGGTTACAGCACCCTTAACACCTGCGCGAGCAATGATCGCCGCCTCACGCTCATGGTGCTTTGCATTGAGAACTTCATGCGCAACGCCAGATTTACGAAGGAAGGCGGATAGCTCTTCAGATTTTTCAACGCTTACAGTTCCGACCAATACTGGCTGACCCTTGCGATGGCGTTCGACAATATCTGCGGTAACAGCTGCAAACTTTCCAACCTCTGTCTTGTAGACCAAATCTGCTGAGTCAAGACGTTGAGAAGGTCGGTTGGTAGGAATTGGAACAACACCCAACTTGTAAATCTGCTGGAATTCAGCGGCTTCTGTTGTTGCTGTTCCGGTCATACCTGACAATTTGTCGTACAAACGGAAGTAGTTCTGCAATGTAATCGTTGCAAGTGTCTGATTTTCATCCTTAATTTCAATACGTTCTTTAGCTTCTAGCGCTTGGTGTAAACCATCGCTGTAGCGACGACCTGCAAGCATGCGACCGGTGTGCTCATCAACGATAAGCAATTCACCATTCATCACTACATAATCCTTGTCGCGCTTGAATAACTCCTTGGCGCGGATTGCATTGTTTAGATAGCCGATCATTGGCGTATTGGCAGCCTCGTAAAGGTTTCCGATCTGCAATAACTCTTCTACCTTGGTAACGCCTTCTTCAAGAATTCCAGATGTCTTCTTCTTTTCATCAACTTCGTAATGCACATCGCGCTGAAGTTTTTGAACCAAGTTTGCAAACTCTACATACCACTTGGTGGCCTTATCAGCAGGTCCGCTGATGATCAAAGGAGTACGGGCTTCATCGATAAGAATCGAGTCAACCTCATCTACTACTGCAAAGAAGTGATCGCGCTGCACGCACTCATCGAGTGACCATGCCATGTTGTCGCGAAGATAATCAAAACCGAATTCATTATTTGTGCCGTATGTAATATCTGCTGAATATGCCTCGCGACGTTCTGCAGGTGTCATGTTTGCAAGAATTACGCCAACCTTTAAACCTAAGAATCTGTGAACGCGGCCCATCCACTCGCTATCGCGCTCTGCCAAGTAATCATTTGTTGTAACAACGTGCACGCCGCGACCTGCAATTGCATTCAAATATGAAGGAAGTGTTGCAACTAAAGTCTTTCCTTCACCTGTACGCATTTCAGCGATATTGCCCTTGTGCATCGCTGCACCACCCATGATCTGAACGTCGTAGTGACGTTGACCTAGTGTGCGACGTCCGGCTTCACGAACGACAGCAAACGCTTCTGGCAGTAGATCGTCAAGGGATTCACCATCGGCGTAACGTGCTTGAAATAGCGCGGTCTGCTCACGTAGCTCTGAGTCTGACATCGCTGAAAAGCGGGCTTCCTGGGCATTAACCAGTACGACGATCTTGCTTAGTTCGCGAAGGATGCGTCCTTCACCTGCACGCAAAATCTTGTCTACAAACGCTGGCATGTACCTGGCCTCTCAGTAAGGGTGTGACCCTGTTTCAAGCCCTTATCGTAGAGGTTGCGCAACGCAGGCGGTAACCGCACAAACCGAGCCAACCGACTCTAAACCCTGTGATTTAACCGCTCTGTAGGCCTCTCTGAGGGTGGCTCCAGTCGTCACTACATCATCGACCAGTATCAGCTCTCCCCTTACCTGAGAAGTAACTCTGAAGGCCCCTGCAAGATTTGTCGCTCGCTCATCACGATGTAAGCCGCTTTGATCCAAAACTCTTCTTGAAAGTTCTAGGCAATCCAGAATCTGGATACCTGTCCGCTGTGAAATCTGGTGCACCAGATCGACCACAAAGCTTCTACCTCTGCGTCGCTGTGAAGATTTACTGGATGGAACCGGAACCAATCGAGTGAAGGTGAGATCGAGCTTTGAACGCTCTAGTGCATGAATAACAGCATTAATGATTAATTCGTCAGCGCCCCTCAAGCCCGACTCCTTGGCTGCAACAATGATTTTAGAGGCGGTTGGTGTGTACAACAAAGATGAGTGAACAGTTAATGAATCAAACTTTGTTCGGTAGTAATGGGGGTGCCAACTACTTCTACATCCAGAGCAAATGGTTGGGCCTAGCCTTTGGCAACCAAAGCATCTACTAGGAAACAGTAGTTGAGAGAGTTCAGAGATTACCTTCACGGAAAAATTGTTGCGCAAATCTTTCTAACAAATCCTCTTTGCAAAAAACTGTGGAAACTAGGCTTTGTAATCCTCAGGTTGCAAAGGAATCAAACGTTGATCAATTCTCTCCCATGTATTGCGTGGAAGTGTCACAACAAAGTGCGCACCACGTCCAGGACGGCCCCACGCTTCTAGCTCACCATTGTGAAGACGTGCATCTTCAAGCGCGATCGATAGACCCAATCCAGTTCCGCCACGAGTACGTGCGCGCGAAGGATCAGCGCGCCAGAATCGATCAAAGACTCGAGTTAATGCATTCTCATCTAATCCAACACCGTAATCGCGAACTCCCACCGCAACATCGTGCTCACTTGCCACAATGTGAACATCGATTTGCATCTCTTCGGCATGATCGATTGCATTTGAAAGCAGATTACGCAAAATGCGCTCTACCCTGCGAATATCAGCTTTAATCATGATGACAGGCTCTGTGGAGTTAACGTAAATCTGGGTTTTTCGCTCTTTAGCAACCAACCCCAGATCATCTGCACACCTTTGAACCAGCAGAACAATGTCAAAATCAACCGCTTCAAGAACTGCCACCTCTGCATCAAAACGTGAGACTTCAAGCAGGTCTTCAAGCAAGCGCTCAAATCTATCGAGCTGGGCCACTAATAGCTCTGCACTTCTTTCGACAATAGGATCAAAACCATCTTTGGATGAATGAATAACTTCAGATGCCATTCGCAATGTCGTCAGAGGGGTTCGAAGCTCATGAGATACATCAGATACAAAGCGTTGCTGAACTCGTGAGAGGTTTTCCAAGCGTGCAATTTGCTTCTCAATTGATTCAGCCATTTCATTAAAGGCTAAGCCCAATGTGGAGATTTCATCCTGTGATTCAACCTTCAATCGCTTTCCAAAATCACCAGCGGTGAACTCTGTTGCAATCGCCGCCGCTTCGCGCACCGGTTTGACCACTTGTCGAACCACCAGCCAGGTAATTAATCCCACTAGAAACAGAAGCAAGAATCCAGTTAAAAAGAATGATCTACTAATGAGGTCTAGGGTCTTGCCTTGATTTGCAAGTGAAAAAATAATGTACATCTCGTACTGCCCGGCATTTGGAATCTGAACCTTTTGGCCAATAGCCAATCCTTGCACTCGAGTTCCGGTCAAGTAATTCATATTGGTGTACTGGTATACCAAATCTGGAGTCTTGCGCACCCGCTCACTGAGCGTCGCTGGAATCGAAGTTGGATCTAAGAGATTTGAAGCAATCTCGTAATTGTTTTCTCTGGTGTTTCCAGGACTGCGCTTGAAGACAACCTCTCGAGCATTCTCATTAGCCGATAATGTGGTTGCTGAACTGATCACATCATCTACAACTTTTTGCACTACTGAATCTTTTTCACCCTGTGCCAGTAAGAATCGATACTCGGCTGTGAAGATTGTTGAACGAGCTTCGATTAGAGCGGTGTTGAGATTTACCTCTTTAATACCCGCCGATAACTGAGAATTAAGCGCCGAACCTGCAGCGCCCATGACCACCAAAGATAACAAAACTGTAGAGAAGATAACCTTGATAGCAAGGGAGTTACGGATTTTGCTGGAGATTCGGTTCATGGTTAGGAACCGCCCATTACTCCAGCTTTGTATCCAACTCCACGCACAGTCACAACAATTTCAGGGTGTTCGGCATCATGCTCAATCTTTGAACGCAGACGCTGAACGTGAACATTTACAAGTCGAGTATCGGTTGAGTGACGGTAGCCCCAAACCTCACTCAGCAATGCATCGCGAGTAAATACCCGACCTGGCTCTTTTGCCAAGGCGACAAGAAGATCAAACTCAAGTCTGGTTAAGGCGATCTGCTTACCGCCTCGTGCAACCTGATGTGCCTGCACATCAATTGCTAAATCACCGATAGTTAACAATCCAGATACATCGGCGTTTGTGCGACGCAAACGGGTTCTAATGCGAGCAATCAACTCTGATGGATGACGAAATGGTTTAACCATGTAGTCATCGGCACCAGCTTCTAATCCCTTTACAACATCTTGGGTATCACCTTTAGCTGAAAGCATCACAATTGGAACCATTGATTCTGCGCGAATCAACTTACAAACTTCGATTCCATCAAGGCCCGGCAACATAACATCCAGCAACACTAAATCTGGAGGGTTGTTATGGAATACATCCATAACCTCATCACCACGGCTTACTAGATCCACATCGATGCCGGCACCGGTTAAAACGATGCCGAGCATCTCTGCGAGATCCTGGTCGTCATCGACGACCATAACTAAAGTCATTAGCTACCGTGCTCCCAAGAGTTCAGGTACATATCTTGAGCTGGTGTTAGAACGTCGATGCGTCCTCCCATGCTGATTAGCTTAAGTGAAGCAACTTCCTTGTCGATGTATGAAGGAACATCATGCACACCTGGCTTCAGGTTCTTTGCTTCCTTTACTAAGTACTCAGCTGTTAGAGCCTGATCTGAGAATGACATATCCATTACAGATGCTGGGTGGCCTTCTGCAGCTCCTAGGTTTACAAGGCGACCTTCAGCTAGAAGTAGTAAACGACGCCCATCTGACAATACATACTCATCTGTCTGGTGGCGCATCTTTGCATTCTTTGTCTTTGCATTCTGCTCAAGCCAAGCAACATCGATTTCAATGTCGAAGTGACCTGAGTTAGCCATGATTGCGCCATCCTTCATTACTGCAAAGTGCTCATCACGCAATACATCGCGGTTACCTGTAACTGTAATAAAGACATCACCGAGCTTTGCAGCATCGATCATTGGCATTACGCGGAAGCCCTGCATCATTGCATCTAGTGCCTTAGTTGGATCAATCTCAGTAACGATTACATCAGCGCCCATACCCTTGGCACGCTCTGCAACACCCTTACCGCAGTAACCAAATCCGGCTACTACAACAACGCGACCTGCAAGCAGGAAGTTAGTTGCGCGGAAAACGGCATCAAGAGTTGATTGACCTGTTCCGTAACGGTTATCAAACATGTGCTTAGTGTCTGTGTCATTCACAGCGATCATTGGGAACTGAAGCGCTCCATCTTTAGCCATCTGATTAAGGCGGATAACTCCTGTTGTTGTCTCTTCGCAACCACCAGAGATGTTAGGAATTAACTCCTTACGGGTTGTGTGCA
This sequence comes from uncultured Actinomycetes bacterium, assembly GCA_937860175.1. GTDB lineage: Bacteria > Actinomycetota > Actinomycetes > Nanopelagicales > Nanopelagicaceae > Planktophila. Next base: position 5,109 of record CALMBJ010000160.1, on the reverse strand, counting down.
ATGTGTTTACTAGGTCGCAACCATCGTCAAATACTTGATGTGGTTCGATATCAAGCGCTGCGTTGATGTGCTTGTAGTAACCATCGCGATCAACTGCGTTGCGAGCAAATACTGAAATCCCGTACTCGTGGACAAGAGCTGCTGCTGTGTCATCCTGTGTTGAAAGTGGGTTAGATGCACAAAGAGCGATCTCTGCTCCGCCAGCCTTAAGAACGCGCATCAAGTTAGCTGTCTCGGTTGTGACGTGCATACATGCTGAGATGCGAACACCTGCGAATGGTTGTGACTTTTCAAAGCGCTCACGAATTTGGGCAAGCACAGGCATATTGCGCTCAGCCCATTCAATCTTGAGACGACCTTGCGCTGCAAGTGATGCATCAGCAATGTCATGCTTTGGAAGAGTTGAGGTAACTGGAACGTTCACGTAAATCTCCTTAAATGGTAATCAAAGTATTAATTGGATACCTAAGGCGTAGGGCTCTACTGTGCTAGGCGGCTATAGGCATAGGTTACTGCCCTCTTGCGAAAAGTATGTATTGGAAAACGGGGATTAGCCGCGTATTACTGAGAGAACCGCATCACGTACCGACTCCATTTGAGCCTGTGTTGAAGCCTCAACGTTAAGTCTGAGCAGAGGCTCGGTATTTGATGGGCGCAGGTTAAACCACCAGGTATCCCCATTGACCGTCAGGCCATCTAGTTCATCCATAACAACGGTCTGCGATTGATAACTCTTGCGAACAAGTTCGGTTGCCTGCGCGGTATCTGAAACCTTTGAATTAATTTCGCCACTTGAAATGTATCGATTAAATGGCGCTAACAGCTCTGACATTGTGGCGCTGCTTTCACCAAGAGCTGCGATGGCATGAAGCGCAGCAAGTGCGCCGCTATCTGCCATCCAAAACTCCTTAAAGTAGAAGTGGCCTGAGTGTTCACCACCAAAGATTGCTCCGCTTTCAGCCATCATCTTCTTGATGTATGAATGCCCTACACGACTTCGCAGACCGGTTCCGCCATTTTCATCAATGACCTCTTGTACCGCGCGAGAGGAAATCAAGTTGTAAATGATCTTTGAACCAGGGCGCTTCTTTAGCTCACGTTGTGCAATCAATGCAGTAAGCGCTGAAGGATTTACCGCTATTCCGCGTTCATCGACCAAGAAGCAACGATCAGCATCACCATCAAAAGCCAAACCTAGATCGGCTTTGTGATCAATCATCGCCTGCTTTAAATCCTTTAATGTTGATTCATCAAGCGGGTTTGCTTCGTGGTTTGGAAATGAACCATCGAGCTCAAAGTACATTGGAATCACTTCGCAATTGAGCCTTGCAAAAATTGCTGGAGCTGTGTGACCTGCCATTCCATTTCCGGCATCCACAATAATCTTTAGCGGTCGAATCTTTGTAACATCGACAAGGGTCAATAAGTGATCGACATACTCTTCCAACATATTGCGCTGCTTTTCAACTCCCACATTACGCAAGGCAATAGGTGAGCCTTCGCGAACAAAGTTCTCGATTACTTGCAACCCAGATTCTTTACCGATTGGTCGTGCCTTGCTTAAACATAGCTTTATTCCGTTGTATTGAGCAGGGTTGTGGCTTGCCGTGAACATGGCTCCTGGCAATCCCAATTTTCCAGAAGCAAAATACAACATGTCTGTCGATGCTAATCCGATACGAATAACATCCATTCCTTGCGAAGTTGCGCCTGCTGAAAATGCATCAGCTAACTCGGGTGAAGATGGGCGCATATCCTCACCAATTATGATTGTTCCTGGCTCACGCTCTATCTGTAGAAATCGAGCAAATGCCATACCTGTTGCAAAGGCAAAATCAGGATCGATTTCAGTATCTACTAAGCCTCTGATGTCATAGGCCTTAAAAATATTTGGGATCTGCTCCATGATTATGATGGAACCGCGCGCAAGTGTCCGCGGCGACCAATTTGTTGTTGCGCAGATACTGATTGAGTCGGAGCAATTGGTTCGACATCTTTTGATGCAACCTCTCGAACCGCATCAGCGATTGCCATAAGGTCATCATCACTTGGTCCTTGCGAAGCTCCATCTAGCTCTTGCTTAATAACACTCCAACCATGCGGAACCTTTAAACGTGTTCCATGTACGACACACAAATCATATGCATGCGGCTCTGAGTATGTAGCTAGTGGTCCAACCACAGCAGTTGATTCAGCATAGATATAGGTCAAGGTCATTGTTGCTTGTGATTTGCACCCAGCACGGGAGCAGCCACGGCCGCCTTGAGTTCTCATGAGTGAAACATTAGTGGGAGTAGCTGGTAAAACTTGGGATTCTCAAGGATTCAAAATGCGAATATTTGAGTCTGGAATCTCTACCCGGGTAAGAACGCTTCCGGGTGCAATTGGGAAGTATCCATAACCATTAACAGATGAAACCAGCGCACCTGCATAAATCTGCTCGCCCACCTTGGTAATTGTGAAGGAACGAGCCGAATCTGGAACTCTCCAGGTCGCGACATCGCTTCCCTTGATTGTGTTGCGGCTGACTTTGCCATTTACCAAGGTCACATCAACGGCCACATTAATCTCAGTGCCAGCAAACACCACAAGTGGAGAAAGTCCGGTAACCGCCATTGTGAAAGCTGTTAACTCTGGCGCTGGTGTGCTCCATGTGAAATCTCTGCGTCCATTACTCACAACTGTTGATTCAACAGCTGCTACAACGGGTTCGGTTGAAGTTATCTTTAACGCAAATGCGGTTGATGAAATCTTTGGTGAAAACCTTAATTCTGTAACTAATCCAGCTGAGATAGTGCGTGAGTTAAGTCCAACTGGAATAAAGACACCATCTGCCGAAAGAAGTTCAACGGTAACGCTGGCATCGACTTCACCAGGAGTTAATAGTCGCAACACATGTGCAGGTGCTGCCGCCTGACCCGCTCGATTGCCTTGATTTGGGATAGCTGGAATAACAAGAGTTCTGCTGGGTGCATTAATTGGGTTTACAAGGTCTCCGCCGAGCGCACGTAATCCCTTGCCTTGTTCATCAATTAAAAATGAATTAATTCGACCAGAGCGAGGAAGTACGTTGACGGTCAATGTCTTATCTCCGGGAGCAAGTGAGTCGACCGGAATTACCAAGTAATTCTTAGAAGGAACATTTAGGGTCCGAAGTGGTTGTTTCCCATTCTCGGTAAAGACATTTAGATCAACAACCGCTTCGCTTAATCCGCTGTTAACAACAATTAATCTTCCCTTTGTTGTGATATCCGCACTTGCACCTACAAACCATTGTGAAGAAGCTGGACCAGAACACAGCGCACCTCCCGCCCAACTGCCAGAACGGCTCTGCCACACCACAGGGGTCGTTCCTTCGGCGTTCAAAAGTAAAGAGTCCTTCATTACCGGAAGGCGTAAAACCTTAACCGGATCGGTCTTTGTACTTCTGTTTTGCAATCTTTGGAACTGGGTTTTCGTTGAGGATAAGGAGATCTGAGAAGCCAAGCCTGGAAGCGTTGGTGGGCAAACAACTGCCGGATAGTTTTCAGAAAAACTCTTCTTGGTGACAGCCACATTAAGAGCTGATGCAATGATTATTGATACCGCAATAAATGCGATGAAGCGAAGCGGGCGGGTTAGGTTCATGCCAGCTCCCGCTCAGAAATTTCGCTCTTGCGTCGGCCTGCTGGCAGCGCCATTACCAGCACAATTACAAAGAAAATTAACTGCAATGAAAGCCATCCACGACGCACCGTTCCATCGTGAATCAAAGAGATTTCACCAGGCTCGATGACCTTAAATGTAGGCAAGCCTTGCTCATTCTTATCTCGTTCTAGGCGATATCCATTTTGGAGAATCTGCCAAGAGCGGCTGTAAGTTTCAGTCAGGATTAAAGTTCCAGCTGTAGGAACATATGTTCGTGCTCCAACTTCACCTGCTTGCAACTCTCTTTGAACACCATCTACTCCGACAAACATTAAACGTGAAGCCGGGGCTGTAACCTTCCAAACAACTCCCAATGAGGTCGCAGATGTTCTAGCAAATCCACCTAATCCATCAATAGAACGAATGATCTCTCGCTTGAAAGGTGTCTTAACAAAGAGATACTTAACGCCGAAATTGCTTAGCGTGGTGCTACTTGTAACTCCCGAACCATCGATAAGTCCTCGAGCTGCATCGGCGATTGCTGCTGTTTGAGCCGGCGCAACATCTGGTTCACCTAAGGAAATATCTTTTCCGCGTGACAAGTAGTACTGAATCTTCTTTTCACCTGCACTACCTACTTCACGTAAAACCAGAATCTTTGTGTCTTGCTCAACACTCAAAAACGCAGGCATAACTGTTTCTTTGTTTGCTTGCACAAGTGAATCTGCGCCTTTACTGACCGACCAACCCATAGCCAAGATGGAGTAAGCAAGTGTTGTGAATAAGAGCAGGGCTGAAAGTATGTGGCGGTAATGGACATGGCTAAGAACCAATGTTTCACGCAAACGATCTAGCAAAATAGTTCCAGAGGCGATAGCGGCTAATGTGACAAGCACAAGTACTGGACCCGGCCAAACCTTTGATGATGCTTCATTTCCGTGTGTTGAAATCGAAAGCGCAGAGATAATGACTGCAAGCAGTAGTGCTCCAACTCCATACTCGGCGATACGTCGTGCATGTGTTGATGAGAAGAGCGAAACAAGCAAAACAAGCAGAATTGGGCTGATAAGCCAGATTGGAAGTGAGTTAGCTCCACCTGGGTTGCCCAGCAAGGTAAGAAGTGGTCCACCACCAGAGATAAGTAGCCCTGGCTCAACTAGAAGTCGGCTTGGGTGCCTTATCGCTTCCAATGAGTATGGGACATTCATAATGAAGGGCACGAAGAGCAAAGCCGCACGCTTTTGCAGACGCAATGAGTACAGCGCAGAGTTTGCTTCCTTCGCATGCTTTTCATAATCGCTTAATGTTGAAACAACGCCGGCTACAAAACCGATCACAAAAATCATTAATGAGAAGCCATAGAGAAGGGCGAGCAAAAGCGAGATGCCGGCAATTTTTCTCCAGGTGAAATCTTCGATCTTCTCAATATCGCGCCTGTCTCTTATACACATCTGACGCTGCCGACGATCTACTCTGTGTAGA
>CALMBJ010000159.1 GCA_937860175.1 uncultured Actinomycetes bacterium | reverse complement strand
TACACAGAGTAGATCGTCGGCAGCGTCAGATGTGTATAAGAGACAGCATCAAAGGAGGCTCGCCATTCAGCTGACTCGGTAGGGTCGGTATCTACAAGCTGTTCAATATTGACTTCTGACGCATCAAAGATTTCGCTCATGGGCGTATTCTCGCCCTTATAGCCCCCTAAGTGGAAATTGAAGGGGTGTGAAATTGAGCCAGTCTTCCTCTTGCGCTCAGGGCTTCCAAAGTGTGGACTTAGCCTGTGCCTACACGTATGGGATTGGCCAAGGATGACCTCATTTTGGAGGTCGGCCGCGATGGAGACTGTGATTCCACACTTCGAGATCAAATCATGGCGATCACAGGGACAAAGTTCTTAGAAGGATCAACCACAGAAGTTGTCGATGCCGTCATTATCTGGTGGCGAGATGGCGATGGAGATCTAGTCGATGAGTTAATGGATGCTCTCACTTACCTTGTCGATAACGGAGCTATTTGGGTTATGACACCAAAGGTCGGACGAGATGGACATGTTGAGCCAAGTGATATCCAGGATGCAGCACCAATAGCTGGACTTAGCGTCACATCCACAATTGCGCTCGCAAAGGATTGGACCGCAACTCGATTAGTGGCACGCAAGGCGGGCAAGAGGTAAGTTTGCGGCATGACTTTAACTATTGGACAAGCCGCACCAGATTTTGAAATCGCAAATCAGCATGGAGAAAAGGTTTCACTCTCTTCATTCAAGGGCCAGAAGAATGTCTTGTTGATGTTCTATCCCTTCTCATTTACAGGAACATGCACCGGGGAGCTATGCGCTCTGCGTGATGACCTTTCATCATTTCAAAATGATGATCTCCAACTACTTGCCATCTCATGTGACTCACCATTTACTCAACGAGTATTTGCAGAACAAGAGAAGTACGAGTTTCCAGTTCTTTCAGATTTCTGGCCACATGGAGCGGTAGCAAAGGCTTATGGGGTTTTTGAAGAGTCAAAGGGCTGCGCACTTCGTGGCAGCTTCCTGATCGATAAAGAAGGAATTCTTCGTTGGGAAGTAAAGAATGGCTGGGCTGCGCGTGAAAACGCAGATTACAAGGCGGCTATCGCTGCTCTGTAAGCGTGATTTAGGAGATTGTGGGCTCGTAAGTTAAGATTTGGGTCTGCAATACCGGGTGGTTAGCTCAGTGGTAGAGCGTCTCGTTTACACCGAGAATGTCGGGGGTTCGAAACCCTCACCGCCCACAGTTGAAATGTTTCCTCGTAATTTAGAGTGAACAAGGAGTTTCTTGAGTGAAAGATCTTTCCTTGGATTGGGCAACTGATCTTGAGATTTTAAGACTCACTGGTTCCGATATTCAGGAGTTTGTAGATCACATTATTGTAAAAACTCCCTCTAATCCCACTTATCACTGGGGTAACTGTCTATTGGTTCTAGACCACTCATTGGTAGATCAAGCCCAAACTTGGGTTTCCAAGTTCCATCAAAATTTTCCACAAGCTAATTGGATTTCTATTGCGCTGCCTACGTTGCCCAAAAATACAGATGATTGGGAGTCACAAGGGATCAAGTTAGAGCCACTTGAAGTACTTCAGACCAATCAATTGCCTAAATCATTTCCTTTGCCCAGCGGTTATCAAGTTAGAGCTTTGGCGGGAGAGGATTGGGATTTACTTGCACAAAAAGAGATTGCAGAAAACTTAATCTCAAAAATGTATGAGCCTAATCAGTATGAAGATTTCATCAATCAGACCAATCAAATGCGTAAGGAGCTTTGCCAAAAAGGAAAAGCAGCATGGTTTGGCGCATTCGCTAATGATGAATTAGTAGCAAATTTGGGAATTGTTGTGTGTGGAACAACAGGGCGATATCAATCAGTTGAAACTCAAAGCTTGCATAGAAGAAAGGGATTGGCTTCTCACCTATTAGGGATAGCGGCAAAATGGTCTGCCGACAACGGATGTGTTAACTGGGTGATTGTTACTGAGGCGACTAATGAGGCTGGGCGTATTTACAGAAGAGCTGGATTTGAGAGTGTTATTGGGAGCGTAAATGCATATAAGTCATCCAACCTCTAAGTTATCTAATTAGAGCTAACGAAACCCTCACCGCCCACAATAGGTTTTTTGGAACTTTCCAATCTCATCTCTTGATAGCGCATCAATGTAAAAGCTGCATGTAAACGAACCTCTTCTTTGTCCGATTCAGCAGCCTGCTTTAGTGGTTCAATGATTGAATCCCCAAGTGCACAGATAAATCTGGTCAGATCAAACTGCAAATCTGAATCACCTCTGCCAAGTTGGCTCACTAATACTTTAGTCAAAGCGGGTTTTTCGCTCTCGGGAACCAAGACTGATGCGGCACGCCAAGCTGTTACCGCAACCTTGTCTAATGAATCAAAGTGATGATCATTGGTGATCAATGGGTAGAACTTTTTATCGCCGATTTTGGACAATGTATGTAGCGCCTGACTTTTCGCTTGGGGATTTTCAGAGATTAGTTCTGCCTTAAGTCGATCAACTACTTTGCTAATTTCATGACGCATAAGCGCCCAGGAAAGTGTGTCTCTAACGAAAAAATCTGATTCGTGGGCACATTGATTAACCAGCACATCAATGTATGCATCTTCTGGGTAGGTGCCAGCAGCTAATGCAGCTTGTAGGCGCACAGATTTATCCGCAGATTCCAGAAGTGATTTCAGTGTCGCCATGAGAAAACGCTATCAGGCTGCGATTCATCGATGTACTCAGTAAGAGCGACTTAATTCTCTCGACTAGAATTACCGGCATGAGTCAGAAACATCATCCACTGCAAGCCTTGATGACATCCCATGCAGGGATGCGTCGGATGCTCAATTTCTGGCCGCCTTTTCTCTTCTCTGGAATAACCGTCCTAGAGGTTTCGAAAGACTTTCGTCATGCAAAGGTGCGACTGAAGAAGAAGATGCTGACCTCAAATTATGTGGGCACGCTTTTTGGTGGATCCCTCTTTGCCATGACCGATCCCTTTTTTATGATGATGGTCTTGAAGAACCTTGGAAAGGATTACATCGTTTGGGATAAACGCAGTGAGATCGAGTATGTCTCACCTGGAAAAACAACGGTGTATGCAGAGTTCAGCCTGGCAGATGCAGATCTGGCTGAGATTAAGCAAGAGGTCGCCTTGTCTGGAAAGTACTTGCGATGGTTTGAAGTCGAGATTAAGTCAGCCGATGGCACCGTTGTAGCGATAGTAAAGAAGCAGATTTACGTGAGAGCAAAAGCTCCCGCAATCCAGAAAGACGGTAAACTCTGAGCATGTCAGAGACTGGAACAATCGAGCGTTTGCGCGCTTATCGCAAGACTTATATTGCGATGCTGGTCTCATCAATTCTTAGCCTCTTCGCATCCCTTGTTCTATCTATTGATGCGGTGAAGTTAGCCGCTCAACCAGCAGGACAACTGGCTTGCAATATCAACTCAGTTCTCTCATGCGGCACCGTTGCTAAAGCTTGGCAATCACAACTTCTAGGTTTCCCAAATTCATTCATTGGATTAATGACAGAGCCGGTTGTGATTACCGTAGCCATCGCAGGTCTTGGACTTGTCACCTTTCCACGTTGGTTTATGCGGGTGGCTCATGTTGTCTATGGATTCGGTTTAATCTTTGCTCTCTGGCTACTTTCTCAATCTTATTTTGTTATTAATGCGCTCTGCCCTTGGTGTCTCTTAGTTACCTTCTCTACCATCACAGTCTTTTCGACAATTACTCGGGTCTCCTTACTTGAAAATATCTGGAGTTTCGCTCCCGAGCGTCAAGAGAAGATTGTTGCCTTTCTTGAAAGAGGTTGGGGTCGAGTTATCTACACGGGTGCCTATGCCTCAATCATCATCGCCATCTTCTTAAAGTACGGAAACACACTGTTCTCATAAATTCATCAGTGAGGATCCTGCGCTGAGGCCTAATCGCTTATTTGTATTTGGTTTTCACTACCCCCTGACCTAAACTTAAGCCACACTTACATAAGCGGTCAGGGGAAAAATCAATGAAGGCATCTCCAAGCGACCAGCGTTCGATTTTAGATATTGCACGATTTGATCAACAGACAAACTCTTTGCGCCACAAGGCTGCCAATCTTCCTGAAATCGCAGAGCTAGCAAGCATCACCGTTAAATCAAACAACGCACGTGATCTTCGCATCGCAGCTGAAACAGAATTAAATGATGTTAAGCGAGAACTCTTGCGTGCCGAAGGCGATGTTGAGCAAATTGTTTCTCGCATAAATCGCGACGAGGCACGCCTTAATGGTGGATCAGCAACTCCTAAAGAGCTTGAACAGCTGCAACATGAGGTTGGAACCCTTGGCGCGCGTCGTGCCGAGCTTGAAGAGGTTGAGCTTGAAATCATGATGCGAGTGGATGCGATTAATGAACGCATCTCAACCCTTAAGGCAGAAGAGGCAGAGCACGCTGCAGTCATTGCAGATCTTGAAATCCGCAAAGAAAATGCGTTAACAATTCTTCACAATGATCTTGATGCAGTAGCCAAGGACCGTGCCGAAACAGTTAATGGTGTTGCAAAAGAGTTATTTGATCTCTATGAAAAAATTAGAGAAACAACAGGCGGCGCAGGTGCTGCGGCACTTTCAGCTGGATCTTGTACGGGTTGCAACCTATCTGTAAATGCTGTTGAACTAAAGAGAATCTCAGAACTAGCAGAGGATGAGGTTGTTCGCTGTGAAGAGTGTCGCTGCATCTTGGTGCGCGGAGTTTAAGTGGCACGACATTTTCATTTAACCGCCGATGGTGGATCTCGAGGCAATCCGGGTCCTGCAGGTTACGGCTCTGTTATCACTGAAAATGGAAAGATAATTGCCGAGCTGTATGACTTTATTGGCGTTGCAACAAACAATGTCGCTGAGTACAGCGGATTAATCGCCGGTTTAACCGCCATCAATGAGATTGATTCAAGCGCCACAGTAGATGTGAAGATGGATAGCAAGCTTGTTGTTGAACAGATGTCTGGCCGCTGGCAGATCAAGCATGCCGACATGCGAGTTCTAGCCCAATCAGCTCGCTCTGCTCACAATCCTTCATTAGTTACTTACACCTGGATTCCGCGCGATGAGAACTCTCACGCAGATCGCCTTGCCAATAAGGCCTTAGATCAACAATCTGGTGGGGGAGAAGTAGTTCAAACCCAACAGAACTACTTAACAGAGCGTCTACTTTCAGCTGAAAAAGCTACGACCATCTTTTTAATTCGCCATGGTGAAACAGTTTTGACGCCATTTAAAAAGTTTTCCGGCGATGGTCCATTAAATCCAGAGTTAACCCATATTGGTCTAGAGCAAGCAGAAAAGGTGGCAGCTGCTGTAGCAAAGCTCAACCCTGAAGTCATTATCGCTTCGCCCCTTAAGCGCACGACTCAAACCGCTGAAGCTTTATCTAAAGCAACAGGCTTGCCAATTACCTTTGAAGAGGCATGGATTGAATGCTCATTTGGAATCTGGGATGGACTTTCAATTGCTGAGGTTAAAGAGAGATACCCAGCTGATTACCAAGCTTGGATCTCATCAACAGCTTTTGCTCCACCTGAAGGGGAGTCATATGACAGCGTTGCCTTGCGCATCGATGCGGCTTTAAGCCAGATCGCTGCTGAGTATCCAGGCCAACGTGTTGCGGTTGTTACCCACAACGGAACAATTAAATCTGCTGCCAAAGTTGTTGTAGGTGCACCAGCTGAATCAATCTTTCATATTGATGTATCGCCATGTTCAATTACAACGATCAGTATTTGGCCTAGCGATGGTTTGCGCGCTTTACGTACTCTTAATGAGCAGTCACACCTTCACTGATTTACTTAATAACGCGATAGGTGGCAAGAGTTGGGTCACTTGCGTAAGCGATACGAACTCCGGCCTTTTGAGTAGTTGCTAAACCATTGATGATCGCCTCTGTCAGTACTTCTCCAGGTGCAACAACGGCAACACCTGGGGGATAAGGTGCAATGAGATCAGCACTTACTCGTCCGATCGCTTTTTGCGCTGTTATGTACTCTGTCTCTGCAAAGTAAGCATCTCGCATTGATACCGCAACAGTTGGAACAATTGACCAGCTAAGTGATGTCTGGGTGGCTCTCGGAGCACCTTGCAGAGTTTTCAAAATCGGAATTAAGGCCGCGGCCAAAGCGTTGAAGTCATCAGCGTTATCTGCAAGTGTTGCAAGAAATACGATCGTGTCGCGATCTGCCATTTCAACTCGGATATTTACTTCCTGAAGCGCCTTTTCTACATCTACTCCAGATAACCCCAGGAGATTTGCGCGCAAAACAAGCTTGACTGGATCAAATCGCCCGGGTGCAAACTGCTCTGGGTTCAAAAAGATTGGTACTTCAAAATGTGATTGAACCTGGCTCTTAAAATCAACTACATACTTGAGCAGATCACCGGTTAATTGCTCACCACGAGTTTGCAGCAGAGCCCTGCAGCCATCAATAGAGGCAAGTGGAGCACCTGCAGGTGAAGTGGTGTGAGTTGTTTCAAAACTTTGTTCAATGCGTGCAAGGTTTAAGAATTTACCTTGGGCCAACAACAACGCTGATGCGCTATATCCAGGTAGGGCTTTGTGAACACTGGTAATCAATGCATCTGCACCCAACTGCATCACATGTTGCGGTATGTCTGCATTAAAGCCAAAGTGTCCGCCCCACGCGGCATCAATGATTACCGGTATTGAATTCTCATGAGCCTTTGAAATTAGGGCGGGTAGTTCAGAGATCGTTCCCAGATATCCGGGTTCTGTTAGCAACAACGCAATCGGTTTTTGATCCAAAACTCTTTCAAGCTCTGAAACCGGAATCCCTGTTGGAACGCCAGTGGCTTCATCGATCTCTGGCGTTAACCAGATTGGTTCTAAACCTGTAAGCACTAGCGCACTTAAAACTGATCGGTGAGCGGTGCGGGTGATTGCTACCTTGTCACCTGGTTTACCTAGCGCCAAAATAATTGCTTGATTGGCATGTGTTGAACCACCAGTTGAAAAACGCGCGTAATCGGCGCCCCATAGTGATGCCGCTAACTCTTCAGCTTTCTTAAGGGTTCCCTCAGTAAGTTTTATCTCATCAAGCCCACCGTAAAGCGGAGTATCTGAATCAACTACCGCACCTAGCCCCTGATCTAGGCGATGTGCTTTCTGTTTGTGACCGGGAATTGTGAAAGCTGTGCGCTGGGTTTCGAAATATGACAGATATGCATCAAGCAGAGGTGCGCTATCTCTTAACCGTGTGTTCATCTCCTAAGCCTAACTTCTCGGCTCGCCAGTACGAAATGATGGCTTAGACTTTACCCATGACAACACTTACCGCATTGACTCAAGAGCGTCGGTTGGTTACCGCTATTCCGGGACCAAAATCTCTCGAGGCGCTACAGCGCCGCAGTGAGGCGACATCTGGGGGACTAGGAATGGCAATTCCGGTAGTCATCGAGCGGGCAAGTGATGCGATTCTTTTGGATATCGATGGCAACCAGATTATTGATCTTGGTTCAGGTATCGGAGTTACCAACGTTGGTAACGCTGCACAACGAGTTGTCGATCGCGTCATTGATCAGGTTCAAGCATTTACACATACCTGCTTCACTGTAGCTCCATACATGGGCTACATCGAAGTTTGCGAAAAGCTCAACGCATTGACACCTGGAACATTTAAGAAGAAGTCTTTACTTGTTAACTCAGGTGCAGAGGCTGTAGAAAATGCGGTCAAGATTGCTCGTCACTACACAAAGCGTCAGGCAATTGTTGTTTTTGAACATGGTTACCACGGTCGTACAAACCTCACTATGGCGTTAACCGCAAAGAACATGCCATACAAAGAAGGCTTTGGTCCATTTGCTCCCGAGGTTTATCGCATGCCGATGCCTTATGCATTCCACTGGGTGGGCGATCAAGCAACGATCACTGAAGATGCAATTGAAATGATTACACACAAGATTGAAAAGGAGATTGGCGCGCATAACGTTGCAGCGATCTTGATCGAACCAATTCAAGGCGAAGGTGGATTTGTTGTTCCACCAAAGGGATTCTTGCCAGCCCTTTCTAAGTACTCAACCGATAATGGAATCATCTTTATCGCAGATGAGGTGCAGACCGGATTTGCTCGTACCGGAAACTTGTTTGCCGTTGAGCATGAAAATGTTGTACCAGACATGATTGTGACAGCCAAGGGAATTGCCGGCGGCTTGCCACTTGCAGGTGTCACAGCTCGCGCAGAGATCATGGATTCTGTTCATGTTTCAGGCTTAGGTGGAACTTACGGCGGTAATCCAATCGCTTGTGCCGCAGCATTAGGTGCGATGGAAACCATTGAAGAAGAAAACCTTGTTGCACGCGCAAACCACGTTGGCCAAATTCTCGGCGATGCCCTTCGCGCAATGCAAGCCAAGTACCCTGTAATTGGTGAGGTTCGTGGCCGTGGTGCGATGCAAGCGATTGAGCTTGTTGAGCCAGGTACAAAGACTCCAAACACAGCGGCGATGAACGCAGTTGTTAAGTACTGTCAGAGCAAGGGTGTTCTAATTTTGACAGCAGGAACATACTCAAATGTTGTTCGCTTCCTGCCACCAATTGTTATTACAGATGAACTTCTCAAGGATGCGTTAAGCGTTCTTGATGAAGCGCTAGCTTCTCTCTAAAAACTAGCCTTCGCTCTAAATTCCTGCAGCGTGGCCTTCGCACCGTGGGTCTGACCCAAATGCGAAGGTTCCATTAGAGAGAACCTCCATCATTTGAACCGATGAGCCATGTCCCCAAGCAGTTAGCGGACGAACATCATGACCCTTTGCACGTAGCTGTTCTAGAACTTCAGCAGAGACTCGGTTCTCTATTTCAAGAACTCCCGCACCCTTTTCATCCTCTGAGCTCTGTCCTGGAGCGTTGAGATGTTGCCAACGTGGAGCCTCTGTTGCCTCTTGCACATTCATCTTCAAGTCAATCATGTTAACTATTAACTGCAAATTACTCTGCACCTGAATATTTGCACCCGGAGTTCCTCCGACAAGATACAAAGAACCATCTGGATGCACCGCAGTAAAGGCGTTCAAGGTATGTGCTGGGCGCTTACCAGGAGCGATGATGTTTGGTGATTGAGGGTCTAAAGAAAATCCAGTGAGTCGATTATTCAAAATGATTCCGGTTTCTGGAATTACCCATGAGCTACCAAAGCCGTGGAACACCGATTGAATCCATGAGACCGCATTGCCCTCAGAATCTGCCACCAAAAAGTAGGTTGTATCGCTACCTTCACTAACAGGTGCAATATCGCTACCTGCAGCATCCATTGCGAGCTGCGCTACTCGTTGATCAATATGCGTCTTCGAGAGAATCTTTTCCGTATTAACGGCGATGAACTCTGGATCTCCAAGAATCGCATTGCGATCAGCAAACCCAATCTTCTTTGACTCAACCCCCACGTGGATTCGATCCGCCTCTGAAAGGGAGGCAATATCAAATCTTTCGTTGATCAAGAGCTCTTCCATCAGGATCATTCCCTGCGTTGGAGGCGGCTGTCCGTAAACAGTTAAGTCACGGTATTTCACGGAAAGTGGGGCCAGTACTCGCGTTGTGTGATTCTTAAGATCTTCGGCGCTGAACCAACCATCAGATCCTGCAATTAATTGCTGAGCTATGCGACCTTCATAAAATGCTGTTCGTCCACCAGCTGCAATTTCACGCAATGATCGTGCTAACTCTTTTTGAACAACTAAATCGCCAACCTTGAGGTTGACATCAATTCCCATATCCTTAAAAAGCTGTGTCTGCGGTGCCAACTTAAGGTGCCCAGCAATTCTGCGAACAAAACCGGTGTTTGCTGGAAAACCATTTTCAGCATAATCAATCGCTTGCTCCAGCAAAGTTGCCATAGGCAGCTTTCCATAACGCTCATGCGCCTCAAACCAGGTTGAAACTAAACCAGGAACAGTTCCTGATTTATAACCATGCATCGGAATTCCATCTTTATAGTTTGCTGGTGTTGCCGCATGAGAACCTTCACCGCTGCCATTGAAGGCCAAGTTGGTTTTGCTTGACGCATGGTGTGTAACTAAAAACGCATCACCGCCTAAGTGAGATGCACCGGGTTCAACGACGCAGATAACAGCGCTCAGTGAGATTGCAGCATCAATAAATGAGCCACCCTTATTGAGGATGTTGATCGCTGCCGTTACCGCCAAGGGCTGGCTTGCCGCAGCTCCACCATTTCGGGCGTAAACAACACTTCTACCTGTTTGCATTCATGAACTGTGGCCTATTCACAGGATAATCACAAGATGGAAACGGGGGTGAAAGCCGTGTTCAATTTGCACTCAGTTTTCTCTCAACCTAGTATTTGCCCACGTTAAGGGGAGTACCTCGTTCGGCATCTTCGTCAATACGGATAGAAATATCCCGGAGCTGCGACCACATAGCTTTTAATTAGCTAGCGGTTGAGGGAGACCTTGGCACCAGGCCCCTTCAACGAAAATAGGTGTATTCATGGATGTATCGCTCTTAACTTGGGCGCTCGTAGTCGGCGCGATTTTGGCGCTGATCGTCGTCGATCTGCTGACGGTAAGCCGCAAGCCGCACGATGTCTTGTTTAAAGAGGCCGCTATTTGGTCGATTTTTTACATCGGCATTGCTATCGCATTTGGTGTGTGGGTCTGGCAAACCGCAGGTTCACAATTTGGAACCGAGTACTTTGCCGCTTACTTAGTCGAGAAATCTCTATCTGTAGATAATCTCTTTGTATTTATTATCATCTTGGCACAGTTTGCTGTTCCAACGATTTACCACCAGCGCGTACTGATGTTCGGTGTGATCCTTGCACTTGTTCTTCGTGCAATCTTCATCGCAGTTGGCGCAGCAGCCCTTGCAGCATTTAGCTTCACATTTGTGATCTTCGGAGCGATCTTGATCTGGACCGGTGTTGGTCTGTTTAAGCACTGGGATGAGAGTCCTTCACCTGAAGACAACAAGCTTGTGAAGTTGGTTAGAAAGCGCATTGCAATGACTGACGAGTACGACGGGTCAAAGATCTTCACTCGCGTGAACGGAAAGCGCATTGCAACGCCAATGTTCTTGGTGATGATCGCAATTGCATCCACAGACCTTCTGTTTGCGTTGGACTCGATTCCTGCAACATTTGGTGTGACTCAAGAGCCATTCTTAGTGTTTGCTGCTAACGCATTCGCACTTCTTGGACTTCGAGCGCTGTACTTCTTGCTCGCTGGACTTCTAGATAAGTTGGTTTACCTCTCACTTGGTCTATCAATCATCTTGATGTTTATCGGAGTTAAGTTGGTAATGACTTACGTGCACGAGGTTTGGGCAGAGGTTCCAAAGATTCCAACCTTGGTAAGCCTTGCAGTAATTGCCATAATCTTGACTGTTTCAACAGTGGCAAGCTTGATTAAGACCAAGAAGGATCCTTCTGCACATGCTCACGCAGGACGCATTACAGGTGAGGACAAGCCTCACGAGCACGTCAAAGAAGAAGATAAGTAATCTCTGATTGTTGAACTGTGAGTCCGGGTTTAGTTACCCGGGCTCACAGTCGACATATTGAAATCTTTAATTACCATCGGCGGCACCGACATGCTGGTCATATCTCCAGCCCATTCGCGTGGTTGAGTCCATTCGGTAGCACCTGCATGTGCGATGCGAGATAGCGCGCTTACCGGTGAATCATTCCAACGGAAGTTGTTAGTAGCTCCCTGAACCTCACCATTTTTCACGTAATAAACACCATCACGTGTGAGACCTGTAAGTAG
This sequence comes from uncultured Actinomycetes bacterium, assembly GCA_937860175.1. Taxonomy (GTDB): domain Bacteria; phylum Actinomycetota; class Actinomycetes; order Nanopelagicales; family Nanopelagicaceae; genus Planktophila. The sequence continues at coordinate 1,296 of CALMBJ010000159.1, read as the reverse complement.
CAACGAGTTTGGATCAACCATTCTGATGTACCAAAGTGTTGTAAGAAGTAATCCGTTATCAACTTTTTTAACGAGATCTTCTAGATTTCCACTTCCACCATCAACACTCATAATCAAATTGTCACCAAATGGTGTGTACGGAAGTGATGTCAACTTCGCACTTGCTCGAGTCTGAACTAGAGATTGCAGAACACCATCCTTAATCCAATCAACTTGAGATTGCTTTTGACCGTTATCAAAGACAGAGGTAAATGAGCTGCTAGTTGATGCCGCAACAAATGGAGAGCCGGCAAGTACAGGATGCGTTGGTGTGCTGAAAAGCTGTAGCCCTACATTTGAAAGCTTCTCACCAACTCGTGTACCGCCACCCTTCTTTGAAAACACACTTTGACCTTCAAACGCATCGCGGCCACCAGCAACCCACATCATGTAGACGTAGATATCAGCGATTGATCCTGAAGGAAAAATTGTGTCGTAGCGTCCAGCGGGGATATCGATCTTCTTTTCCTGCCAAGTTAAACGTTGGCGGATATTGGCATCGATTGCCGATACAGAAACATCCTTGAAATCATGGGTTTCAACCCCATCCCAAGTTGAGCGAGATCGCTGATGAGACTTACCCGTCATTTCAACACGTCCGACAGGTGAGTCGTGACGCAATCTCATTCCACCCTTTGAGCCAACCCAAATTGTTTGGTGGGTGTGCTCGGCGTAACCAAAGAGTTCAATCGCATCAGCCTTTGAACGGCGCATCATGTCGCCAAGTTCAGGCGCAAATCCTGAAAAGACTTCAGGGCCCGTTGGAGTATGAGGAGCGCTCCAATTTCCAAATGCAACATCTCGAGCTAGTGGGGCGAAATCCTCTGCCGCACCTGCCGCCTTTGCAGCAGCTGTTGCCTCAGCAAGAATCGCATCGATATCGCCTTCATCAACATTGGTGCGAGTAACTGCACCAGATGCCATGGACCCACCAACTGCAACAAATGCAATAACTGTGACATTGCGTTGTGTAATCACGCCATTGGTTGTCAGCGTGCTGCTGGCCCAACGTAGATTTGCTTGGGTGCTGTCTTGGACGACAACTATGCAGTCATCTGTTGTAGAACGGGAAACAATCTTTTCAACGAGATCTTGGGCTGAAATCATTTGCTCGCCTCCGCAACTGTATTGAGAACATTAACTTTGTCGAACACCGCAGCTGGGCAGCCATGGCTGACTGCAGCAACCTGGCCTGGTTGTGCCTTACCGCAGTTGAATGCGCCACCTAGTACATAAGTAGATGGACCACCAACGGTT
>CALMBJ010000158.1 GCA_937860175.1 uncultured Actinomycetes bacterium | reverse complement strand
TGACTCAACCCATTCGCAAACCTTTTCAACAGAGAACTTCTGCTCTGGAATCAAAATACATGTTGCACCACCTGCAAGACCGGAGTGAAGTGCGATCCATCCTGCGTGACGGCCCATGACCTCAACGATCAGTGCACGATGATGTGATTCAGCTGTCGTGTGTAGGCGATCAATCGCCTCTACTGCGATGTTTACAGAGGTATCAAATCCAAATGTGTAATCGGTGTTGTTGAGATCGTTATCGATCGTCTTTGGAACACCAATTACCTTGACGCCAAGCGCGTCGAGTTTTGTAGCAACACCAAGAGTGTCCTCGCCACCAATTGCGATTAACGCATCGATGCCAGCCTTCTCAAGGTTTTCCTTAATCTTCTCTACGCCACCTTCGATCTTGAAAGGGTTTGTGCGTGATGAGCCAAGAATGGTTCCTCCTCGAGGCAAGATTCCACGAGTGACTTCGATGTTCAAAGGCATAGTCAGACCCTCAAGCGGTCCCTTCCAGCCATCACGGAATCCAACAAACTCGTGACCGTACTCTTTAACACCTTTACGAACTACGGCGCGGATAACCGCGTTAAGACCAGGGCAATCTCCGCCGCCAGTGAGGACACCAATACGCATGATTTACTCCAACAATTTTATTGTTTGATGATGTGGCTCAAAATATTTCCGCCACCTGTGGTCAACGCTGACTGGCACAGTCTAGCCTTGCCCTATGGCTAATCGACAACTCATCGCCGGCGTGGATTCCTCAACGCAATCTGTGAAGGTAGTTATTCGAGATGCCCACACAGGTGAATTGCTGCGACAGGGGCGCGCCTCCCATCCCGATGGCACAGAGGTCGACCCACAACATTGGCTTACCGGAATTCATGCAGCCTTTAAAGATGCGGGTGGGTTAGATGATGTTGAAGCTATTTCCATCGCAGGTCAACAGCATGGAATGGTTGCTTTGGATTCAGATGGCGAGGTAATTCGTCCTGCACTTTTGTGGAATGACACCCGCTCTGCAAAGGAGGCTGATGATCTCAACCACGAAGTAGGTGGCGACCAAGAGATCGCGCGAAAAGTTGGTTCAAAGTTAGTTGCATCCTTTACCGCCTCCAAAGTTCGTTGGATGGCAGATCATGAGCCACAAAACGCTTCACGTGTTGCATCAATAGCCCTGCCCCATGATTGGTTGTCATGGCAGCTACAAGGTGGCAAGGATTTATCAAAGTTGTTTACCGACCGCAGCGATGCATCTGGAACTGGATACTTTGATCCCAGTACATCTCATTACCGTGAAGATATTGTGCGTTTGGCTCTTCGCCATGATCAGGAGTTAACCCTTCCAAGAATTATCGAGCCATCAAACTTTGGTGGAACAACACTTTCTGGAACTCCAATTGCAGCAGGTGCGGGAGATAACGCTGGTGCTGCATTAGGAC
>CALMBJ010000157.1 GCA_937860175.1 uncultured Actinomycetes bacterium | reverse complement strand
GAGCCTGGTGAGACAACGATTCCTGTCAGCGTTGAGTTTATTTCACTTTCACCTGCAGGAATTGGTGCTTCATTACGTGGAACATCACGTGTAATTGAGATTGCCGGAAAAGAGTTGACCTTTGAGTGCGAGGTCTATGAAAATGAACGCCAAATTGCAGCGGCTTTGATAAAAAGATCAGCGGTGGAGCGAGTATCTTTCCTCGCCCGCACCGCTGCTCTTCACTTAATTCAAAACGATAAGTCTTAGTTTTTTTAGGCAAACTAATTGCTTGCAATTAGCTCTGTGTTAATCAGAGTTGTTGGTATTACGCCTTCTTAGTTGCCCAGAAGATCTCTGCAATCTCATCGATCTTTGCGATCAATGAATCTGCAACTGCAACATCCTGAGTTCCCTTTGTACCTGCAGCACCTGCAAGCTTTGTTGCCTCATTGAACAATGAGTGCAGCTGTGGGTACGCCTCGAAGTGAGGAGCCTTGAAGTAATCAGTCCACAGCACCCATAGGTGCTCCTTGACCTGATGTGAACGCTCTTCCTTGATCGCCACTGAACGTGAGCGGAAATCTGCATCTGGGTTAGCTGCGTACTTCTCCATGCATGCCTTTACAGATAGCGCTTCGATCTTTGCCTGTGCTGGATCGTAAACTCCACATGGAAGGTCACAGTGTGCGTAAACAGTTGTCTTTGGTGAAAACATTTTCTTCTCCCCTATTGCCACTAAATTGCTTGCTTATGGTGCGAGACTACCGCCCATGGGCAAATTTGGCACAGTCAAGGTCTCAGGATCTTCTATGGCCCCCACCTTTAAGGATGGAGATTGGCTCTTGGTTTCTTGGTTTCCAGAGGGTCTTAAACCCTTAGTTGGAGAGCGCATCCTGGGCAAGGTTGTCGTTGTAGAACGGGAAGAGCGACCAGGGATTTTCTTAGTAAAGCGTCTTCAGAAATCTCATGGCGGCAATTTTTGGGTTCAAGGCGACAATGATGAAAGCACTGATTCACGCACCTGGGGATGGATCCCCGCCAATGAAGTAGTGGGCGTTGTACTTTTTAGATTGAAGAAGGTTTAGCGAGTAAAGGCTTCGAGCAATAACGCCTTTTGCTCATCCTCATGCAAGTGATGGCTACCTGTCGCAGGAGAAGCTGTTGCGCGACGAGAAACACGACGAAGAATTCGCTCACCAAAGCCGCGTCCACCATGTGCATCAGATGTACGCAATGCGATGTGTGACCATGGGCCTTGGTTAGCAGGTTCATCCTGTACCCAGAGCAGGTTCGCATTTGGATGCTTGTTTGCCTCTGCAACCATTTCATCAATTGGCAGTGGGTACAAAAGCTCAACGCGAACAATTGCAGTTCCTGTTTCACCGAGCTTTGCGCGCTCTGCAACTAGATCGTGATAAATCTTTCCTGAACAGAAGATCACACGTGATGCGTTCTGGACTGAATCATCACCGATAACTGGACGGAAGTGACCAGAAGTGAAATCTGAAAGCGCAGATGCTGCAGCCTTAAGGCGAAGCATTGACTTCGGTGTAAAGACAATCAGTGGACGACGCGCCGGGTTCTTTGCGTGCCAACGAAGCAAGTGGAAGTAATTAGCCGGGCTTGCAGGTTGTGCAACGGTCATGTTCTGCTCGGCACATAGCTGCAGGTAACGCTCAATGCGCGCTGATGAGTGATCTGGTCCTTGTCCTTCATATCCATGTGGAAGAAGAAGTACAACGGAAGAACGCTCGCCCCACTTCTGCAAAGCAGAAGAGATGAACTCATCGACAACGGTTTGTGCGCCGTTGGCAAAGTCGCCGAACTGGCCTTCCCAAAGAACTAGCGCTTCTTCACGCTCAAGGCTGTAGCCATATTCAAAGCCCATTGCAGCGTATTCGCTGAGCAATGAGTCGATAACAAAGAACTGGTTCTCATCCTTGATCAGGGCACGAAGTGGTGTCCACTCGTTGCCATTTTCCTTATCAACGATAACCGCGTGACGGTTTGAGAAGGTTCCGCGACGTGCATCTTGACCTGCAAGACGTACTGGGTGACCCTCTTGTAGCAATGATCCAAATGCCAACATTTCACCGGTTGACCAATCGATCGTTGCATCATTGAGTGACTCAACGCGCTTTGCTAGCTGAGGAGTCAACTTAGGATGAACGGTAAATCCTTCTGGAACGGCAAGCTGTGTTGCTGCGATTTCACGAGCAGTACTTTCAGCAATCGCTGTGTTGATCTCTTCGGCAGCAGGTGCAACTGGAGCCTTGAAGTTTGCATCATGCTCTGGCTCAATGTTGTTTACCGCAGCAAAGATTGATTCCAGCTGCTCTTGGTAATCACGTGCGATTCCTTCAGCCTCTTCAGGAGTGATATCTCCACGACCGACAAGTGCTTCTGTGTAAAGGGTTCTTGTTGAACGCTTTGCATCAATTAACTTGTACATCAATGGCTGTGTGAAGCTTGGCTCATCACCTTCGTTGTGACCGCGACGACGGTAACAAATCATGTCGATAACGACATCCTTGTTGAACTCTTGACGGTACTCAAAGGCCAAACGTGCAACGCGAACACATGCCTCAGGATCATCTCCATTTACATGGAATACAGGTGCCTGAATGATCTTTGCGTAATCTGTTGAGTACTGAGATGTACGTGATGCATATGGTGAGGTTGTGAAACCAACCTGGTTGTTAATGACAATGTGAACTGTTCCACCTGTGCGGTATCCGCCCAATTGTGAAAGCTGTAGAACTTCAGCGTTTACACCTTGACCTGCAAAAGATGCATCTCCGTGAAGCAAAATAGGCATTACAGAGAAGGCGTTCTTTACATTGAGGCGATCCTGCTTTGCACGCACAATTCCTTCAAGAACTGGGTTAACAGCCTCAAGGTGTGATGGGTTTGCTGCAAGATAAATCTTGGTTTGTGCACCGGTCTCAGAGGTAAAGACACCTGATGTACCCAAGTGGTACTTCACATCGCCAGAACCTTGAACCTGGTTCTCTGCGTAGTGACCCTGGAACTCCTGGAAGATCTGTCCTGCAGATTTTCCAGCAACATTTGCAAGAACATTCAGACGTCCACGGTGTGGCATACCGATACAGACTTCATCTAATCCGCGCTCAGCAGCTGCAGAAACAACGGCATCAAGTAGTGGAATTACAGATTCGCCACCTTCTAGAGAGAAGCGCTTCTGGCCAACAAACTTTGTATGTAGGAACGATTCAAATGACTCTGCGCTGTTGAGCTTACGTAGTACGCGCAGCTGCTCTTCGCGAGGCAGCTTGGCGTAGCCAACCTCAACCTTGTCTTGAATCCACTTACGTTCAACTGGATCCTGGATGTACATGTACTCAACGCCCACTGAACGGCAGTACGAGTCACGAAGAATTCCTAGAATCTTGCGAAGTGGCATGAACTTCTTGCCACCAAATCCACCAGTTGCAAACTCACGATCTAGATCCCACAAAGTTAAGCCATGTGTAACAACATCAAGATCTGGGTGTGAACGCTGTACATATTCAAGTGGATCAACATCTGCCATTAGGTGGCCAAATGTGCGGTACGCCTGAATCAACTGCTGAACACGTGCGGTCTTGTTGATCTGCTCATCACGTGTAAATGCAAAGTCATTTGCCCAACGGATTGGCTCGTAAGGAATACGAAGTGCAGCGAAGATCTCATCGTAGAAACCTTCAGCACCTAACAAGTACTCGTGCATGCGGCGCAAGAAATCACCAGATTGTGCACCTTGAATAATGCGGTGGTCGTAAGTGCTTGTAAGGGTAATTACCTTGCTAACAGCCATGTTTACGAGGGTTTCTTCACTTGCTCCCTGGAACTCAGCTGGGTAATCCATTGCACCAACACCAAGAATCAAGCCCTGGCCCTGAACAAGGCGTGGAACTGAGTGAACAGTGCCAATTGCTCCTGGGTTTGTGATCGACATTGTTGTTCCAGCAAAATCTTCAACAGTTAATGACCCAGCGCGAGCCTTCTTGATGATCGCTTCAAAGGCAGCCCAGAACTGTCCGAAATCTAAATCTTCGCAACCCTTAACTGATGGAACCAGAAGCTGGCGTGAACCATCTGGCTTAGCTAAGTCGATCGCAACACCAAGGTTGATGTGCTCTGGCTTTCCAATTGCTGGCTTGCCATCGATCTCACCAAAGAATGCGTTCATCTCAGGCATTGCACGAACTGCCTTGATCATTGCGAACGCGATGATGTGAGTAAATGAAACCTTGCCACCGCGACCGCGCGCTAAGTGGTTGTTAATAACAATGCGGTTATCGATCATCAACTTCGCAGGAATCGCGCGAACCGATGTCGCTGTTGGAACTGAAAGTGATGCCTCCATTGATTGAACAACGCGAGCGCTTACTCCGCGGATTGGTTCAAGTGATGAAGCACCTGGTGTAATTAAAACTGGAGCTGGCTTAACAATTGGATCTGCAGGTGTTGGTTGCGCAGTTGCTGTTTCACGAACAATTGGTTGTGAGACTGGAGCGGCTTGTGCAACAGGTGCTACTGGCGCTGCAACTGGAGCAGCTTGTGCAACCGGAGCAGGTTGAGCAACTGGTGCGGCTGCTTGTTGTTGCGCCTTTGGAATTGGTGGAACACCTTTGCTTGGTGCCGCAGAGTTCACTGGCGCACCTGGCTTATTTGTTTTGAAGTACTCAACCCATGCAGGGTCTACGGAAGAAGGATCCTGTAAATACTGCTCGTACATTTCATCGACGAGCCAATCATTTGCACCAAAATCCTGTGCCGACACTGGCAAACTCCTTCTACATTGGTTACGGGCGTAGCCTATCGGCCTGAGCCCGCATGAATAAACTCGATCTGCCGCTCTTTGGGCGAGATTGGCCACATCTGAACCCCTGTCTAGCCCCTTACCCATTCTCGGAGTTCGCCCTGCAAAGTTGGTTGATCTAGTCCACCCTTAACCCATGCCAACAGCGATAGTTACAGGTGCCAGCCGCGGTCTGGGCTTTGAAAATGCCAAGGGGTTAGCAGCACTTGGCTACGAGATCGTGATGGTGGCAAAGGATCAGGGTCGACTCTCATTAGCCCAACAATCACTCCAACAGGATTTCCCGGATCGCCGCTTTTCAACATATGCCGTTGATCTGGCAGATCTAAGCGCCACCCGTGCAACCGCGAATCAGATTTCAGCTGAGCATCCAGCTCCAGATCTTCTAATCCTTGCTCACGGTGTCATGAGCGAAAAGATGTCAAAGACTTTGCGCACCACAGATGAAGAGTGGCGCCGAGTAATGGCAATTAATCTTGACTCTGTTTTCATTCTTGTAAATGCAGTCGTGCCATCAATGGCAGAGGCCCGAAAGGGTCGAGTAATTATTTACTCAGCATGTCTAGGAAGAATGTCAGGACCTGGAAATGCTGGCGGTCTTGCGCCATATCGAATTAGCAAAGCTGGAGTTAATGCAATGGTTCGAAACCTTGCACATGAAACCGGATTGGGCGGACGAGGATTACTAGTGGATGCGGTTTGTCCAAATCATTCACGAACAGATATGGGTGGAACCGATGCACCACGTAGCGCTGAAGAAGGTGCCGCCTGTGCGCTGTGGTTGGCAACACGTGAATTCAATGCAGGAGATACCACTGGAGTCTTGTGGGAAGACAATCAGATTGTCGAGTGGTAAATCCCGCGTTAATTAAAGATCAGTTGGAATTGCACGCAGTGCGGCTATAAGAGTTGTTCCAGCTAGCGCAGCTAACGGCCCAGCAACCCACCATAAATGCGCTTCCACTTGATATGAAACAACACCAAGTGCAATTAAATTAGCCAAAACTGCAGGAGATCTGCCGTAGTACTTACCGCGGCGATATCCGATAGCAGATGCCGCCAACCCTGCTGAGCCCGCAGCCGCAAACAAGAGAACGCCTAGTAATGGGTAAGTCTCAACATTCTCATGGGTAAAGCTCATAACAACTAGCCATAAACCCAACCCTGCGATTACCGCTGCCTCCACAAAGAGTAGGGATGCCACTAGTGCGCGAGCTTTAGCTGCTTTGGCAGGATCTTGATTCATAGAGACAAGATTAACTCAAGGGAGGTTGCAATGCTCTTTTCTCACGATGGTATTCATGATTCACAAACACATTTAGCCTCCCCTCCTTACTTCTATGAGCAGCTTGGTCGGGAGATCTCACTTGCGGCTAGAACGCACAAGCCATTGGCTCTAATAAAAATACTTTTCGAAAACCCTGAATCCGAGCAGGTTCGAGCACATGACATCCTGCACTTTTCTCATGAGCTTACGCAATTGACACGAAAGGAAGAGTGCATAGGGCGGCTAGGGGTAAATGAGGTAGTAATCATTATTCGAGATGGCCATAGCAACGCTGAGCAGTTCATACAACGGCTTCTTGAATCAACTTCACTTACAGTCGATAAAACATTACTTATCAAGGTGGCAAAGGTATATGGCGAGGAGGATGAGGATTCCCTGCATCTACTAAGCAGATTAGATCGAGCAGAACTCATCTCGCAATAGCTCACCTTCATCGCCTTCAAGTGAGGTTGCCTATATCCACAGGGTAATTAATCCTGTCAGTTACCGATCTACCTTTCCGAAATGGAACTTGATCTCAATGTGACCTTTGGGCCCATCGCACCGTTTATGAATGATTCAACTGTAGAAGAGATTTGGATTAACGCTCCCGAGCGAGTTTTCATCGCCCGCAAAGGACGCAGTGAGTTAACCAATCTCCTGCTTACCCCTGATGAGGTGCGCAACATAGTTGAGAGAGCGTTGATGTGGAGCGGCCGCAGGCTTGATTTATCTCATCCCTTCGTTGATGCTCGACTTCCCGACGGGAGCCGCCTACATGTAGCAATTCCTGAAATCACAGCGGCGCATTGGGCGGTGAATATTCGCAAACACCTAATGAAAAACCTCTCGGTCAATGATTTGGTTAATCGCTCTGTAATGAGTCAAGAGATCGGTACGGCGCTTATAAACAGCGTAAAGGCGGGGCTGAATATATTGGTTTGTGGTGGAACACAAGCGGGAAAAACAACTGTTCTCAACGCATTGGCTGGAGCAGTTCCGCGAAGTGAAAGAGTGATCACGATTG
>CALMBJ010000156.1 GCA_937860175.1 uncultured Actinomycetes bacterium | reverse complement strand
CCATGTTTCCAGTTCCCTTGAACTCTTCGAAGATAACTTCATCCATGCGAGAACCTGTATCAACAAGTGCAGTTGCAAGAATCGTTAGTGATCCGCCATCTTCAATGTTACGAGCAGCTCCAAAGAACTTCTTTGGTGGATAAAGAGCCGCAGAATCAACACCACCAGAAAGGATGCGGCCTGATGCTGGTGCTGCAATGTTGTATGCGCGACCAAGACGTGTAATTGAGTCAAGAAGAACAACTACATCGTGACCTAGTTCAACAAGACGCTTTGCGCGCTCAATTGCAAGCTCTGCGATTGTTGTGTGGTCATCAGCTGGGCGGTCGAAGGTTGAAGCAATAACTTCACCCTTAACGCTGCGCTGCATATCTGTAACTTCTTCTGGACGCTCATCGACTAGAACAACCATCAAGTGACACTCTGGGTTGTTAGTTGTGATCGCGTTAGCAATTGATTGCAGAACCATTGTCTTACCAGCCTTTGGAGGCGAAACAATAAGACCACGTTGACCCTTACCAATTGGTGCAATCAAATCGATAACACGAGTTGTAAGGACATTTGGCTCTGTCTCAAGACGCAGACGCTCCTGAGGATAAAGCGGAGTTAGCTTTCCGAACTCAACACGGTTACGTGCCTCTTCTGGAGTCATTCCGTTAACGGTTTCAAGGGTGATCAAAGCGTTGAACTTCTGCTTTGTTTCACCTTCACGAGGCTGACGAACCTGACCCGTAACAACATCTCCCTTGCGCAGACCGTTCTTACGAACCTGCTGCAATGAAACGTAAACATCGTTAGGTCCTGGCAGGTATCCACCTGTGCGGATAAATGCGTAGCTTTCGAGAATATCGAGCAAGCCACCTACTGGTACTAGAACATCATCTTCGCTCAGAACTGGCTCGCGCTCTTCGCGGTGTCCGCGGTCACGGTTGCGATCGCGGTTGCGGTCACGTCCACGACCACGGTCGTTGCGATCAAAGCGTCCACCACGGTCGTTGCGATCATTGCCGCCACGATCATTATTTGACTGCGGCGCTGAATCATCATCGCCATCATCATCTGAATCTTGAGTGTTATTGGAAGGCTTTGACTCCTTCTTGCGGTTGTTGCGTGCTTCGCGACGTGCTTCGCGTTCAGCCTTTGCAGCCTCGCGGTTCTTCGCCTGTAAATCAGCGATCGCTTCTACCAACGCATCCTTCTTCATCTTTGCTGCGCCTTCAACACCAAGTTGTGTAGCAACTGTCTTCAACTTTGGAAGGGTCATTGCAGCAAGCTCTGGACTCTGTGAGCGAACTGGTTCAATTTCTGTTGTCATGTATATCTTTTCGCTATCGGTTCTGGGTTTTAACTAAAAGTTTTAAACCTTGAGAACCTGGATTTTGTTTTTTGGCTTTTTTTCTTGAGATTATCTGATGTGTTACTGGCTACTAGATGAGCCGTTCAGATGTAGGAAGGTTAGCAGGATTGAGCGAGAAATCGCAAAATGAGCAGGATTAAGCGGTGACGACCGCGACCCCCGTGCGTGAGACGCCCAAGGCAATCATCTGGAACTTCTCCCCTGCGGCACGCTCTAACTCAGCCGCCTCGGCATCCCCGCCTGTATGAAGAACTAAAACGGTAGGACCTGCACCTGAAATAAAGGCTGCGATACCTGCTTTGCGTAGCTTTGTCATCAAGGCAAAGCTTTGCGGCATCGCATCGCTGCGATAGCTCTGGTGCAAATAATCTTCAGTTGCGCTGAGCAATAGATCTGGGCGATGTTGCAGCGCTTGCACTAAAACCGCTGTATTTATTGAGTTTCGAACCGCATCCTGATGTGGAATTGTTTCAGGCAGCATCTTGCGTGCCTTTGATGTTGAAAGCTCAGTTGATGGAACAAATGCAAGCACAGCTATGCGTGGATCAACTTCAATGCGAAGTGATTGCGCAACTACGCTTCCGCGTTGGCTCTCTTGCCAAGCAATGTTTGCACCGCCATGAATTGCTGCAGCAACATTGTCTGGATGGCCTTCCATCTCATTAGCAATATTCAACATGTCTTCATGGGACATACGTTCATTTCCGCCAAGAACTAATGCGCGGGCAAGGGCTAGGCCACCAACAATTGCAGCAGCAGATGAGCCAAGTCCGCGACCATGAGGAATAACATTGAGTTGGCGTAATGCAATTCCACGCGGACGCCCACCTAAGAAATCAAAGCCTTTGTACATCGCTTTAATTACTAAATTTTTATCGTTTGTTGGCACCGCATCTGCGCCTTCACCGGTAACGTCAATATCAACACCTGGCTCATCTAAGACCTGTGCCATGTAACGATCATGCATGTTTAGCGCCAAACCAAGGCAGTCAAAACCAGGCCCCAAGTTTGCACTTGTTGCAGGAACCTGCACCTGCATTGGTTGAGCTTTAAATGTTGGCTTCATTTTTTATGCAAGACCCAATGCTTTAGCTGCAATCTTTGCATTTACTGGAACAACGACAGGTTTCTTTGCCGCC
>CALMBJ010000155.1 GCA_937860175.1 uncultured Actinomycetes bacterium | reverse complement strand
TGGAACCGCATCATGTGGTCCAGATACCTTAGATAAGTACCTCATTAAAACTGGCGTACATACCTGGGAGTGGACCGTTACCCAGCTTTAAGCTGCCTAATCTAAATGGCTTAACGGCCAGTTGATTGCATGTGGGTATTTGCAGGTACGACCATCTCCTGATGATTTTCCACGTGCACGTCGCCACATCCATGGCAGGGCAAAGGTTGCAAACCAGACCACTGTGATTGCACCTTTAACTACTGGATGCATCGGTTCAGCTGGTGCTAATGGTCTGCGCCACGATGGATCAAAGGGAAGTTCAATCGTCTCTAACACCGCTTGGGCAACTCGGTCATGGCCCATTGGATTTAAGTGCAAACGATCAAATGCTAAGAAACGTGGATCTTTAAAGGCTTGTTCTTCATTTGCATCACAAAGAATCGCACCGATCTCTTCGGCAACTGCGCGAACATTCTCATTGAAATCTTTAAAGCGTGCCTTCCAACTTTCAGCTAAGCGTCCTTGGCTGCCGCTATCTTCCAAAACGGTAAATAACATCACCGTGGCACCAGATGCGGCAACCTTGCGTGCAGCCTCTGCGTACAGTGGCAAAATTACATTGGGGTTGTACTTAGGGCGAATAACATCATTGGCACCGGCATGAAATGAAACTAAGGTTGTTTTATCTACAACCTGTGCGATGGCGGCATCTAACTGCTCATCGACAACCTGCTTGAGCAACTTTCCGCGGATTGAAAGATTTGCATATTGAAAACCAGGTTGTGCTTGGGCCATAACATCTGCAACCCGATCTGCCCAACCTCGGTACTGTCCGTACCGCTTTTCATCGCACATACCTTCGGTGAAAGAGTCACCAATAGCGATAAAACGGTTGTATTTCAAGGCTTTTACCTACTTCTTGCGGCGCTGTTGGTCTACATGGAACAGCGCGATCGAGGTTGCTACAGATGCGTTAAGGGATTCAGTTGCTGCACTAATTGGAATTGAGATCACAAGATCACACTTTTCCTTAGTTAAGCGTGCAAGGCCCTTGCCTTCAGATCCAACGATCACCATCAAAGGTTCAGTTGCAACCTTCATTTCGCTGATCATCTCATCTGATTCTCCATCAAGACCGATTACAAACATTCCAGCTTTTTTAGCTGCATCAATTGTGCGCGCAAGGTTTGTAATCTGTGCGATTGGCAAACGTGCGGCGGCTCCTGCAGATGATTTCCAAGCAGATGCGGTCATAGTTGCGGCGCGACGTTCAGTCATGATTACACCAGCTGCACCAAATGCTGCAGCTGAACGAATGATCGCACCAAGGTTACGTGGATCTGTAACACCATCTAACGCCACGATCAATGAAGGA
>CALMBJ010000154.1 GCA_937860175.1 uncultured Actinomycetes bacterium | reverse complement strand
CTCGAACAACGTACCGTGAACCTTTTCGCAAACCACTTGATGATAAAACAGCTAGATCTGAGTCATGTCCGTAGATATCAGCGATATCTTTTCGAAGACGACGTGCGCTTTGCGAGGTATCAAGCTCGACCTCAATAACTATCTTTCCTGCAGCGATATGAAGACCGCCAGCAAAGCGAAGTAATGAGGAGACCTCAGCTTTGCGACAACATGGTTTGGTAATCGCTAAACGAGATAACTCATCTTTAACTGATGCTGTCATTGCCATGGGCTTATCCAACCATTTACCGAGCGAGAATGTGGCCCAAATGGAGAGCTAATTTTTGGGCATCATGATGGATACTTCCGGGTGCTTTTCGAATATCGGCCACCACAATCTCTCCACCTAAGGTTGATGCTGCAAGCTGCAACGCCTCTGAATCCCGCACAACTGATTGGTCAACGAGGCAGAAATCAACCTTGACTCCAGGGGCGTAACGATGGAAAAACTCTAAATGCTCTTCTGGGGTCGATCCTGCGAACTCATCTCCTTGCGAATGTGATGAAGCATCAAGGTTAAGAATTAAAATCTTACGTGCATCTGTGTTTTTCAACGCCTCCAGTTGAGCAGGAACCAACAAGTGCGGAATCACACTTGAGAACCAAGAGCCTGGACCCATTGTGATCCAGTCCGCATCTGCAATTGCATTTAACGCTTCATCTCTGGCGGGTGGATCTTCGGGAATGATTCGTAGTGATTCAATGTGACCTTTAGCGGTGGCAACCTCTTTCTGGCCGCGAACAACGATTCTTCCAGTCGATGTATTAAATGTACCTTCAATATCTAATGCGACAGATGCCATCGGAAGAACGCGACCAATAACTTTCAGCAGCGCTCCCACACGATCTAATGCAATGACCGGATCATCACCTGCGTTCCACATCGATGCGAGTAGCAGATTTCCCATTGCATGGCCGTTGAGATCTCCATCGCTGACAAAGCGATGTTGCATGATCTGCGCCCAAGTGCGGCCCCATTCATCATCTGCACACAATGCCGCAAGTGCCATACGTAAGTCACCTGGCGGAAATATTGGAAACTCTTCACGCAGGCGACCGCTTGATCCGCCATTGTCGGCAACGGTCACAATCGCAGTTAGCTCATTTGTGATCTGGCGAAGTGCGGTTAATGTAGCCGCCAGTCCGTGGCCACCACCAAGTGCAACTACTTTAGACAAGGCTACTCACGACCTACATCGCGATGTGTTGGATGAGCTGAAATCTCAGGACCAATCGCGCTGAGTTGGCGCGCAATCTCTTCAGTAATTGCAACACTTCGGTGCTTTCCGCCGGTGCAACCAACCGAGATAGTTACATACTTTTTTCCCTCGCGCATGTACCCCTCGATCATTGAATGCACAAGGTGGACATAACCCTGAA
>CALMBJ010000153.1 GCA_937860175.1 uncultured Actinomycetes bacterium | reverse complement strand
ATACGAGATTTCTGCCTGTCTCGTGGGCTCAGAGATGTGTATAAGAGACAGACCTTTACCGCTGTCTGATCTATCTTCTGGTTTGCCTTTAGCACCACGGTAGACAAGGCAGGGACTGTAATAGTTACCTTTTCCGCAGCGGTTCTAATTGATGTCTTACCCATCAACAGCTTCCAGCCACCCTTAGATGTTGCAGTATTGATCGTTGCACGAATCGGCTTATTTGAGTTGTTAAAGGCAACCACATACTCGCGGTTTTCAACCGCATCCTTCTTTGAAATAGCCAGCAGATAATCCTTTGCATAACGGATCTGCATAGATGAGTTGGCTAAACCTGGATTATTTGAACGTAGCGTTGCTAGAGCTTTAAGGTGATTTGCGATCGGGTGCTTATCTGTAATATCAAAGGCGTTTCCGGTTCCAATAGGAGATGAGCCGATTCTTTTCTCGGTCTTCCAGATATTGACCTTGGTTGAAAACATATCTTGGCGGGCTAATTGATCGCTGCCAGAGCCGGTGCCGGTCATTCCGACCTCATCGCCGTAGTACACCGAAGGAATGCCGCGGGTTAAGTACATCAATGAATGGCCCAACAATGTTCTTGGCAGCAGTTCGGCAGCGGGGTTTATACGCTTAGATTCAATGATTTTTCCGGCCCGGCCCATGTCATGGTTACCCAAAAAGGTGACCATGTTTGAAGCGTTAGTTGTGGCGGTTGTGTATAGATCATCGTAGGCAAAGAGGTTTTCAATGGTGGTTGCATCTGAATACCCTGACGCAATCTCTGCCGCAGAGCGCTGAAAGGGAAAATCTAGAACGGTTTGAATCTTATTGCGGCGGATGTAGTTCATTAAGTTAATCGGATTAACATCCCAGACCTCACCAAAGATAGTGAAATCATTGATACCAACAGATTGCGCTGCAGCGTTAATCTGTGGAGACCAGTTTTTGAAGAAGTTGTCATCTACATGGCGCGCGGTATCTACTCGAAACCCTGAAATCCCGTAATCCTTAATCCACTTGCTATAAACATCTGCCCAACCGTTGTAGACGACAGGTTTTTCAGTAGCGATGTCATCTAGTCCA
>CALMBJ010000152.1 GCA_937860175.1 uncultured Actinomycetes bacterium | reverse complement strand
GAGATTTCTGCCTGTCTCGTGGGCTCGGAGATGTGTATAAGAGACAGGCACGTATCGCAACCTCTGCAGGTATTCCGATGTTGCTCACATCTCTAGCAGATTCAGATAAGTCTCTTGCCGGTGAGGAGTTAGGAACTCATTTTCACGCCCACGCAAGTAAAACAACATCCCGTCTTTTGTGGTTAGCACATGCAACCAAATCTCAAGGAAAGTTAATTCTGGATGCAGGAGCTGTCACCGCAATCCTTGAAAGAGGGGTTTCGCTTCTACCTGCAGGTGTCACGGCCGTTGAAGGTGAGTTCATTGCAGGAGATGCGGTTGAGCTAGTTGGGCCAGATGGCACCGTAATTGCACGTGGACTTGTTGCCTTTGACTCAGAAGATCTGCCACAAATGCTTGGTCGCTCGACAAAGGAGCTTGCTGCCTCCTTAGGACCCGAGTACGAACGCGAGTTGGTACACAGAGATGATTTGGTGTTGATTTAAATGAGCGCACAACAATTGATTTCGCAGCTTGCAGACTCTGCGCGCGCAGCTGGCAAAACCTTGAGCGTGTCGACAGGGGAGCAGCGCAAAGCTGCCTTGATTGTGATTGCAGATGCAATTGAAGCCAGAAGCGCAGAGATCCTTGCTGCGAATGAACAAGATATGGAAGCTGGGCGATCAGCTGGTTTGAACTCATCACTCCTTGATCGACTTTTACTTACCCCTGAGCGAGTTAAGGCAATTGCTGGTGGAGCACGTCAAGTAAGTCAGCTTCCAGATCCGCTTGGAAACACATTGCGCAAATCAACTTTGCCAAATGGGATTGAGCTAGAACAAATCTCTGTTCCATTTGGAGTTATCGGAATGGTTTATGAGGCTCGCCCTAATGTCACAGTAGATGCGGCGTTGATTTTGTTGATGTCTGGCAATGCTGCCCTGCTTCGAGGTTCATCAAGTGCGGCACATAGCAACGAAGTCTTAGTGCGTGTTATGCGTGATGCGCTAGCAAAAACTTCTATTTCTCCAGATGTTATTCAATTGGTGCCATCTGAAGATCGCGAAACTGTTAAGGCACTTCTGAACGCCCGCGGCAAGGTAGATCTGGTGATTCCACGCGGAAGCGCGGCGCTTATTCGTATGGTTGTCGATGAATCATCTGTTCCAACAATTGAAACTGGTGCTGGTGTTTGCCATGTGTACATCGATGAGTTTGCTGATTTAAGCAAGGCTGTTCCAATCATTATTAACTCAAAGGTCCAACGTCCAAGCGTGTGTAACGCTGCTGAAACCTTGTTAGTGCATTCTGCTGTGGCTGAAAGCTTTGTACCAATAGCACTTAAGGCACTTCATGAGGCTGGCGTTGTTTTGCATTGCGATGCACAGGCGTTGGCAATTGCTAACAAGGCGGGCATTCCAGCACAGCTGGCAAGTGATGAAAACTTCTGTACCGAGTATGGAACCTTAGAGATGAATGTGGCGGTAGTTGACTCTGTTGATGCCGCTAGTGCGCATATTGCCAAGTACGGCACCCAACACACAGAGGCGATCATTTCTGAGAATAAGGATGTTGTTAAGAGATTCATCGCCCTGGCTGATTGCGCAGCGGTGATGGTCAATACCTCCACTAGATTTACAGATGGCGAGCAGATGGGCTTTGGGGCAGAAATCGGAATCTCAAACCAAAAGCTCCATGCCCGAGGACCTATGGGGCTAGAGGCGATGACAACTACTACTTGGATCGTTACCGGAAATGGGCAGATTCGCAGTTAATCGCCGATTTAATTAGACTGGCCTCATGAGCAGCCTTTCACGCGATGATGTCGCAAAACTTGCAGGCCTGGCCCGCATCGA
>CALMBJ010000151.1 GCA_937860175.1 uncultured Actinomycetes bacterium | reverse complement strand
TGTAGGAACACCTGAAGAGATACTGATGCAATCCCCTATAGCCCCGCCCATTGTGCATTTGGCAAGAGCTTTGGGTATGAAAGAAATTGGTGTCACCGTCCGCGAGATGCGCAGAATGACCACCGACATCAGAGACACTGCCCAAGTTAAATCTGTACCAGTAGCAACAAAGCGCACCGAAGCTGTTATCTCCTTTGAGAAGCTCACCGTTTCCTATAACAACAAAACCGCGCTCAACAATCTTTCATCCACCATTTTCGCTGGAGAAATCGTTGCGGTCATGGGAAGAAATGGTGCTGGAAAAAGCTCCCTGCTTAAAGCGATTGCTGGAGTTAATCGACCACAAACAGGCACCGTCAGATTGCTTGAGATTGATCCATTTGAGCTTCACGGAAAGAAACGAAGAGAGAGAGTTGGCTTTATTCCTCAAGAGCCAAGTGATCTCTTGTACGGACAATCGGTTCGCATTGAATGTGAGCAAGCTGATCGCGATAATGAGCTGCCTGCAGGAACTACACATACGGTACTTGAGCAATTAGTTCCGGGCATATCCCTTAATACGCATCCCCGTGATCTATCTGAAGGGCAACGCCTTGGTTTAGCGCTCAGCGTTGTGCTCTCATCAAATCCGGCTATCTTAATTTTAGATGAGCCCACACGTGGTCTTGATTACGAAGCGAAAAATGAACTCACCCGAATGTTGATTAACTTTGCATCAACATTTGGCAAAGCGGTACTGCTTGCTACACACGATGTCGAACTTGTTGCAGAGCTAGCCAACAGAGTTATCTTCATCGCAGATGGGGATATCGTCGCTGATGGCTCGACCTTGGATGTCCTGCTCTCTTCACCTGCTTTTGCACCGCAAGTAGCAAAGGTGATGTCGCCACAACCATGGCTGAGTGTCAAGGATGTAGTTGCTGCAATTGAGGCGATGCGATGAATACAACACCTGATGTCATCTCCTTCTCACGCAAGACTGGTGTGATTCTCTTTGTAGCCTCTCTCTTTAGTGCAGCGGGATTTGTGTGGCCCTTCTTTTATGTCGGCGAGAATCTGCCTCAAACACAATTGTTTTTCTGGTGCGCGGTAGCTACCTCCTTTGTCGTTGTTGTATTGCAAGTGTCGAGTCAACAACTTGATGCAAAATCAGTCGCCTTACTTGGTGTTTTATCGGCTCTGATCGCAGCGCTAAGACCACTAGGTGCCGGAGCGGTTGGAATTGAGCCAATGTGGTTTGTTCTCATTCTCAGCGCGCGCGTCTTTGGAGCCTCATTTGGTTTTCTGCTCGGAATGATTTCAATGTTTGCCTCAGCACTACTAACTGGTGGGGTTGGTCCTTGGTTGGGATACCAAGTATTTGCAGCCGCGTGGATCGGGTTACTTGCGGGCTCACTTCCGAAGAAGGCGCGAGGATTGAAGGAGATTCTCATGCTTATTTGTTTTGGCATCTTCGCATCAGCGCTATTTGGCGTATTGATGGATCTGCAGTTCTGGCCTTGGGCGTTGGGATCAAATACTCAACTGTCGTACCTACCTAATGG
>CALMBJ010000150.1 GCA_937860175.1 uncultured Actinomycetes bacterium | reverse complement strand
AATCCAGAACGTATCCGCGCGCAAGAGCTAAACCTTCCAATCCTTACTCGAGCTGCAGCGTTAGCGATGTTAATGTCAGAGTCCAAGAGTGTGGCGGTTGCTGGAACCCACGGAAAGACAACAACATCTTCAATGCTCGCTGTTGCGTTGCAAGCATGTGCTGCAGATCCCTCCTTTGCAATTGGAGGAACAATTACAGCCTCTGGATCAAATGCACACCGTGGAACTGGTGAAATCTTTGTAGCAGAGGCTGATGAATCAGATGGATCCTTTGTTGAGTACCATCCCTTTGCTGCGATCGTTACAAATGTTGAACATGATCATGTCGATTTCTTTGCTACTCCAGAAGCTGTCGAGCAAGCTTTTCGAGATTTTGTAGCAACAATTAAGCCAGGTGGATTTTTGACCTACTGTGCTGATGATGCAGGGGCGATTGCGCTGTCTAAGACCACAACTTCGACCGAACTTATTTCCTACGGCGAGGATGAATCTGCCGATTTACACATAGATCAGATTGAACTTTTGACAATGGGTTCACGTGCACGTGCGGTATGGAAGGGCAGAGCTGTAGGCCACATCGAGCTTCAGGTACCTGGCCACCACAACCTGCTAAATGCAGCCGGCGTGCTTGCTACAGCTTTGAAGCTGGGCTTTCCTGTTGCAGAGCTACTAACTGGTTTGGCAACATTTAGAGGAACCGGACGTCGATTTGAACTTAAGGGAACAGTTCATGGTGTTCGTGTCATTGATGATTATGGCCACCACCCAACAGAGATTCATGTGACCTTAGAAGCTGCTCGTCGATTCGCTGATGCAGGGCGCCTGATTGTGATTTTCCAACCTCACCGTTACTCCAGAACAAAGGCGTTCGCATCTGAGTTTGCTCAAGAGCTCAATAAAGCAGATCGTGCAATTCTTCTTGAGGTTTACGCTGCTAGCGAGAAGCCGATAGATGGTGTGAGTTCACGTTTAATCACATCGATGATGAACAAAGGCGAGTACATCCCAAATTTTGTAGAGGCAACAGATTCTGTGATTGCAGATGCACAACCCGGTGATGTGATTATGACCCTTGGTGCCGGTGATGTGAGCTCATTAGCCCCCATCATTGTCGAAGGTCTATCTAGGCGTTTTGAATAAATGAAGCGCAAAGTAATTGCTGCGGCAGTTGTCATCGTTCTCGCCGCGGCAACTTATGTTCTTGGTTACTCCTCATTGTTTACTGTCTCTTCAGTAGAAGTAGTTGGAAGCACCAAACCAATCAACACCGGAATCCTTAATGGTCAAAAGTTGGCTCGTGTAGAGCCCAGGGCGTTAGCAACTAAGTTAGAGAAACTTGATTGGGTTGAATCAGCTGATGTTTCGCGTAACTGGATCAACGGAAAGGTTGTTGTTGAACTTAAACAACGAACTCCGATAGCCACCTTTAACAACCAGGTTATTGATTCAACTGGTGCAAGTTTTATACCCCAAGGGCAGCGACCAACAGGCCTGATCGAAATTCAAGCAAACAGCATCGAAGCGGCGAAGAAAGCTGTCAACTTTCTCACCGAACTTCCAGAAGAGCTCAACTCAACCTTGACGGTTGTGAAGGTTCGGGCCAGCGGTGCTTTTGTCTTAATAACTGAAAACAATGGCAAAAAGTTAGAGATCAGATGGGGAACTAACTCGGAAAATGCCTTCAAAATAAAGGTTTATAAGGCAGTTATTGCACTTCCTGAAAATGCAGATATCAAGCGAGTTGATGTATCAGCACCACATGCACCAATCGTTAAATAGTTTTTAAAAAATCAATTGGTGCGACACGTTAATCAATTCATGTCGGTGATTGATAATCACCCTTGTGCGCTTTAGGTTCACCTCATAGAAAAGTAGTGAATTGTAAGGCTCAAGTTGAGGTTTATGGTTCATAAGGAGGAATAAAAAGTGGCTTCACCACAAAATTATCTAGCGGTCATCAAAGTTGTCGGCATTGGTGGCGGTGGAGTTAACGCTATTAATCGAATGATTGATGTCGGATTAAAGGGCGTCGAGTTCATTGCGATTAACACCGATGCACAACACTTGTTAATGAGTGATGCAGATGTGAAGTTAGATATTGGTCGCAAGACAACACGTGGACTTGGTGCAGGTATGGATCCTGACAAGGGTCGCGAAGCTGCACTTGATCATGCAGATGACATTGAAGAGATCCTCCGCGGTGCAGATATGGTTTTTGTAACTGCAGGCGAAGGTGGCGGAACCGGAACAGGTGCAGCCCCAGTAGTAGCAAAGATTGCAAAAGAGATTGGCGCGTTAACAATTGGTGTTGTTACACGACCATTCTCATTTGAAGCAAAGCTTCGTTCAACTCAGGCTGATGCAGGAATCGAAGCGCTTCGTGCTGAAGTAGATAC
>CALMBJ010000149.1 GCA_937860175.1 uncultured Actinomycetes bacterium | reverse complement strand
ATGTGTATAAGAGACAGGCTTACAAGACAACACGTGAGTACAAGAACCCTGCAAATAAGCTTTTGATGCTTTGGAGCGTAACTCCAGATAGCTACACAAAGTTTAATGCGGCAGGTGCTCCAATCACTACAACTCCAGCAGCCCCTGGAACAAATCACTGTAACTTCACAACCTCACAATGGTTGCTAGTTGCACGTTCTTTGGTTCATACAGCAAACACAGGCAAGCTACCAACAGGTGGTGCTTTGTATACAGCTGTTCGCAGAGCTGGAAATATCTCAATGGATAAGGGCATTAGCGTTCCATTGTTGAAGTTCTACACAGACAATCAGTAATCGAGGGTAAGTAGGAAGCGGGGCCAGATTTATCTGGCCCCGCTTTCCTCTATTCTAAGCAAGTGATCACAATTGCTACACCCGATGAAATGCATCAATTGGGTGTGCAGCTTTCAGCCCATCTTCATGCCGGTGATCTTGTTCTTGTGAATGGCCCTTTAGGCGCAGGCAAGACGGTTCTAGCTCAAGGAGTAGGTGCGGGCCTTGGAGTTACCGGTATTACATCTCCCACCTTTGTTATTTCCAGGGTTCATAAAGCAGCTGTGCCATTTATCCATGTTGATGCTTACCGGTTAGTGGACTCAGATAACCCAAACCTTTACCTTGATGATTTAGATCTAGATATTGCCAACTCAATTACCTTGATCGAGTGGGGCGGCGCGGAATCTGCACGCCTTAGCGAGGATCGCTTAGAGATCACTATCGATCGCAGCAATGATGAACGCACCGTTGAGATCAAACCAATCGGTTCGCGCTGGGCAGGTTTTTCACTATGAGCAAGATCCTGGCGATTGATACATCGACTTCCCGCAGCTGCGTTGCAATCATTGATGGCGCAAATGTTGTGTACAGCGGATTCAAAGATGGTGCCACAGCGCATGGACCATCTCTGCCAGCCTTAGTACAAGAGGCACTGGCCACAAGTGATGTTGATGAAGTTGTTGTCGGAATGGGTCCAGGACCATTTACCGGTTTACGGGTTGGAATCGCTTTTGCACAGAGCTTTGCCTTAGCCCGTGGCATTCCAGTCAGAGGCGTTTGTTCTTTGGATGCGATCGCTGCACAGATCAAGGAAGATGATTTCATCATCACCGTCGATGCAAGGCGTAAAGAGGTTTACTGGGCTCGTTACACAAAGGGTGTTCGCGCAGCAGAGCCCGCAGTTAACTTTCCGGCAGATGTAAGTGGAGCAAGGATTTATGCAGATTTGTTTCCTGACATGGTTTTTTTAGCCAACTTACCTGGTGATGTAACTGAGCCGATTTACTTACGCAGACCTGATGCGGTTGCAACGGCGGATCGGCCATTAAAATGAAATCAGAGAACACCTATCGCACAGCAAACGCCTTTGATCTTCCTGTATTTGTATCTTTAGATAAAGAGTTGTTTCCATACTCACCGTGGTCGGCTTCTCAATATAAAGAAGAGTTTTCAAGCCCTACCCGTCACTTTGTTGTGGCCGAAGATGAAGCGAAGAACATCATCGGTTATGCCGGAGTCTTCGCACCAGGTGGGGCTGAGGCAGATGTACTGACTGTGGGCGTCATTCCAAGCCATCGGGGCAAAGGTATCGCGCGGCATCTAATGGCTTTGATTACCGATTGGGCCAAGCAACAGGGATCTACAGCCATGATGCTTGAAGTTAAGGTAGATAACCTCGAGGCCATTGGTTTGTATGAATCACTAGGTTATTCAAAGCTCAATACCCGCAAGGATTACTTTGGTTCAGGTTTAGATGCCCTCGTAATGCGATTGGAGCTGCCATGAGCGAGCCAATTGTTTTAGGAATTGAAACCTCATGCGATGAGACTGCGGTTGGAATTGTTCGTGGTCGCACCTTGCTTGCCAATGTGATTGCATCAAGCGTTGAAGAGCATGCACGATTTGGGGGAGTTGTACCTGAAATTGCAAGCCGAGCACATTTGGAGGCGATGATTCCAACCTTGCATCAAGCGCTGAAAGATTCAAAGATTGCTCTTAAAGACATTGATGCAGTTGCAGTAACTGGTGGACCTGGTTTAGTGGGTGCTTTGTTAGTTGGTGTCGGATCTGCTGCAGGTCTGGCATTGGGATTGAATAAACCAATCTATGCGGTTAATCATTTGGCAGCACATGTCAGCGTTGATTACTTAACCCATGACAAGCCACTTGATCCAACCATTGCTTTGTTAGTTAGTGGCGGCCATTCATCGCTTCTACAAGTTGATGACATTACCGGATCAATTACAAAGCTTGGCGAAACAATGGATGATGCAGCAGGCGAAGCATTCGACAAGATCGCTCGAGTAATGAAGTTAGGTTTTCCGGGTGGCCCTGCAATCGACAAGTTGGCTAAAGA
>CALMBJ010000148.1 GCA_937860175.1 uncultured Actinomycetes bacterium | reverse complement strand
GAGTAGATCGTCGGCAGCGTCAGATGTGTATAAGAGACAGGGAGGAAGAGGATCTTCAGGCTATGAAGGATGTTACTAACCAAGATAAGTAGCTCGGCACAACTAGTTAATGTGCAGCCTCGTGCCAGGTCAAACCAAGGCCAGCGTTCACATCTAGCGGGGCCTTTAGCGGGTAGGCAGAACCCATTTCGCGCTTTACTAATTCGACTATCTTCTCTTCTTCACCAGCAACAACTTCGAGAATTAGTTCATCGTGAATTTGCAATAACAAACGTGATTTCAATTTCTCTTTCTCAATAGCTGCTTGAACATTAAGCATCGCAACTTTGATGATGTCAGCGGCAGAACCTTGAATTGGTGCGTTGAGTGCCATGCGCTCTGCGACCTCGCGACGTTGACGATTGTCATGCATTAAATCTGGCAGGTAACGGCGGCGACCCATGATTGTTTCGGTGTAGCCAACTTTGCGCGCATCTTCAACAACTGTTTTCAAATAATCCCGGATACCGCCAAAGCGCTCAAAATAGGTGTCCATCAACTGTTGTGCTGCAGGTGGAGAGATATCTAATTGCGCGGCTAATCCATAGGAGGACAAACCGTATGCCAGACCGTAAGACATCGCCTTCATCTGGCGGCGCATTTCAGGGTCAACCTCTGAAGGCTTAACCCCAAAGACCAAACCAGCAACTGTTGCGTGCAGATCTTCACCCGATGCAAATGCGGCCAATAGCTTTTCATCATTTGATAAGTGGGCCATGATGCGCATTTCGATCTGGCTGTAATCAGCGGTCAGTAATGCGACATAACCCTTGCCGACGGTGAAGCAGTTGCGAATTCTTCTGCCTTCTTCGGTACGGACCGGGATGTTTTGCAGGTTTGGGCCGGTTGATGAAAGACGGCCTGTAGCTGCAACTGTTTGTTGGAAATGTGTATGGATGCGACCATCTTTGGCGATCTCTGCGATTAATCCCTCAACTGTGGTTCCGAGCTTCTTTGTTTCGCGAATTCGAAGCAAGGATGTTAGAACGGGATGACCGCTCTTTTGGTGTAACCAATCAAGGCTTTCCGCATCGGTTGTGTATCCAGTTTTAATCTTCTTGGTCTTAGGAAGCTTAAGCTCATCAAAGAGAACCACCTGTAGCTGCTTCGGTGATGCAACATTGAACTCATGTCCTACCGCATCGTGGGCTGCTTTAGTTTCTCGATTGACTTCACCTTCAAAGAAGGCGGCAAGGGTTTCAAGCTCCTTTTTGTTGACGGCAATTCCGATCGACTCCATTTGTGCAAGCAGTTGCGCAACTGGCAGCTCCATCGTTGTATAGAGCGTCCATAGATCGCGCTCCTTTAACTCGCGAGTA
>CALMBJ010000147.1 GCA_937860175.1 uncultured Actinomycetes bacterium | reverse complement strand
TTGCCGATGAGATTAAGAAGTTTTCCATATCGCTGGAAACTGCCCCTAAACCCAATATCTCATTCATCTCATGTCTGAGCGGAAGTGAATACCTTGGTGAAACCGACCTCCACTACTGGTCAGATCAACTCCGCAATCCCGTGCTCTTTGCCGATGCTGTTGAAGTTGTTTGCTCCTTTAAGCCAACTTGCATCATTGAAATCTCCCCTCGCTGTATTCTTCATAGTCATATTCGCCAAGTTGCATCAAAATCTGATATTCCGCTTGTCCTAGCAAGTGCCAATGATGGTGACGGCTTAAGAGGTCTTCTTCAATCTATCACTGATCAACTTTCTGATAATAACATCCAAGGCAGTCAAGATTCACCTGTACCTTTTTCAATTAAAAATCATAGGATTATCAATTATGATCCTTTTGTTCCTGTTTGCGGGGTCGGAGGAGAGTCCTACTGGTATAGCCCCATGAACCGTGAAGTGCCTAAAGACGAATTGGGCCCACAGCGCATATCAGATAGTAATGCCATACAACCTATTCCAGAAGTTACTTCTAATCACGATACGCGTACTTTTCTAGTTGATACCTTCACCTCGATCTGTGGTATAGACAAGTCAAAGGTCGACACAAGCAAGCCATTTCAGCGCTATGGAGCTGATTCTCTACTCCTTTCACAATATGCCGCGCTGTTGTCCAGTAAGTTTCAGATCATCATTGCTGTTCCACAACTTTTCTCAGAACTTAACACCCTTGATAAGCTTCTTGACTTCTTAGTCTCCAAGCTACCCTCTAATACGTCTTTCAACTCTTCAGTAGAGCCCCCAACGCCCTATCCCTTAAGTCAGAATGTTAAAATAAGTACAGGACAGGATCTTGTTGAATCCAATAACTACTCAAAACCTCCATCTGTTCAAAACAATCAATTCGACTCTGGCCTATCAGCTGATCCAGCTTTTCGTGAATATCTCGCGGATCTCAAAGCCAGCCTTCTATCGAAGCTCCGCCTCTCTCTAAATTCTCGAAAAGAGTCTTCTCGCTCTCTTGCTGATGCACGTGCAGTAGCAGGGTTTGATCTTGATCTTCAAACTATTCAGTTTCCTATTGTTGGTTATTCAGCAGAAAAGTGTCGCATTACTGATATTGATGGTAATACGTACATCGATCTCACGATGGGCTTTGGGGTTCAACTCCTTGGCCATGGTGTTCCATTTATCGAAGAAGCAATTCGTAATCAGTTAAATCATGGCATACACCTGGGACCACAATCTCAACTTGCATCAAAAGTATCGGCATTAATTACTGAGATTACAGGTCATCAACGAGTTGCATTCTGTAATACGGGCACTGAAGCTGTTATGACAGCAATGCGCCTAGCCCGAGCTTGTACAGGTAGACCACTGATTGCCCATTTCTCAGGTTCCTACCACGGTCATTTTGACCCTCTTTTAGCCATTAGTGATGGCACTGGCGGATGTGCTCCAGGATCGGTGGAAGGCCCTGTCGTTCATCGCCCA